>QKDP01000141.1 GCA_003252055.1 Desulfobacter postgatei
GCGCCAAGTCCCAATCCCAAGAAGCTTCGTCTGTCAATTTTCATAAGTCATCCTTTATAAACTTTGAAATTCTTGTCCTTGAGGTATCTTACTTGTGGCACTGGAAGCAGTAGCCCTTGTGACCCATTTTTTCCAGGTGGCATTGTGCGCAGTCATCCATCTTCATACGGTCCCAGGAATTCTTTTTAATTCCCCAGATATTTTTGCCCCAGATATCACGGCTGTAGCCGGTGATTCTGTTTGCTTCATAGGGCCGCGAAGATGAGGACTCACCAATGTGACCATGGCAGGTCTTACAGTCCATGCCGCCTGCAACTGTATGAGCGGCATGGGAGAAAAATACGCAATCAGGCTGTTTGGCATAAATCAGCCAAGGCACTTCTTTCCCATGGGCCACATATTCCTCTGCAAACACGGCTTCATCGTCGGTCTCTCCCATGGGTTCATCCGTATGACATTCCATACAGGTGGCCAGGCCCGGGATTCCGGAGAAGGTGCCGTCTTCTCTGAGAAAATGGCAGGTTTCACAATCACCTGTTTCTTCAGCATGAAGGACGTGATCGAAATTAAAAGGCTGCTCCTTTTTTGAATAAAGCAATTTTGGAAACAGCAGCCAGCCCGACAGGAAGCATACCAGAAACGCACCCATAAAAAAGATGACACCGAGTCCTAACCCCTTGTCATCTTTTGGGCCGTTGTTGGTGCCTTGGTGCGCACCCCCCTCAGGACCATCGTTTGCTTTGTTTTCTAACTCGCTCATGAAAACTCCATCAAAGTTAAAATGTTGATGTTACCATACCCTTACGGCCCCGGGTACCCCCCAGGCCAATATCTTCGCAGAACAGCATTCGCCTTGCCGATTTCTGCAATACGCCCAGAAAAACACAAAATTGCTCAATCTATATTAGTATATGTTTCCCTTGTCAAGTTTAATTGGGAAAACCCTTGACCGGGAACGCCCTGAACAATAATGGATTCAAAATTATTTTCTTGAAGATATTTAGCCGTAGCTGTGGAGCCCTGATAAAAGGAAATTCACGCCGAAATAGGTGAACAGAACCCCTAAAAACCCAATGATGGAAACAATGGCAAGATTTTTTCCGTGCCATCCCCGCATCAGCCGCAGATGCAGAAAAATAGCGTAAATAAACCAAGTGATCAAAGACCAGGTCTCTTTGGGATCCCAGGACCAGTATTTTCCCCAGGCGGAATTGGCCCAGACAGAGCCTGTGATAATACCGATGGTCAAAAAAAGAAACCCGAAAACGATCATCTGGTAGGTTAGTTCATCAATGGTATCCCAGTCCGGCAGTTTCGCAAACAGACGATTTGCCCCAGGATCTCTGGGTTTGATGAAGTACATAAAGCTGAACCCAAAGGCAAGGGCAAAGCCTGCATAACCCAAAAAGCAGGTAATTACATGGGCAATGAGCCAGTTGGACTTAAGTGCGGGGATCAAAGGCGTAATTTTTGACGTGATGGACGGATCAAAGCTGGCATAGGCAATACCCAGAAAAATCAAGGGAGATACAAATACACCGATGATGCTTTCCGTGTATTTAACTTCCACAAACACATAAAGGGCGGCAGCAGTCCATGAAAAAAAGACCAGGGACTCATACATATTGGAAAAGGGTGCATGCCCGTATCCCATGTGGTAGGACTCCACCCACCGCAGTAAAATCCCGCCGGTATTGGCCACGAGCCCGATAACAATCACCCAGAATCCAAGCCGGGCAAACGCCTGTTTTTTGAAGGAAAAAGATCCAATATAAAATACCGATGCCAACGCATAGATAAATGTTGCAGCCGATAAAAGCAGGGATGAATTCATTTGCCTGACACTTCCTTTAATTCCTTTACAAGTTTTTTAACGGTCAAATTGGTGCCCTGGGCGTTGCGGTTGGCCCGGCCGGCCACCCACACCCGGGTACTGCCGGATCCGGCGTGTTCAAGACCAATGCACACGGACTGATGGGAAACAAAAAAAGTGACCCAGCAGCCGATGATCATAAGAAGAAAGCCTGTGTAGACAAAGGGAACGCCCGGGTCCTTTGTCACCTGAAGGCCGGTGTAATAGGCCTGGTCCCAGGATTTGACCTCAACTGTGAATCGGCCCTTGCGCATTTTATCAAAGGTGGGAAACTTGGTGGGCAAAGCAATTTGGACATTCCGGCCATTGGTGGTATCAATACGCCCGATAAACGCCTCACCAAGATCATGACCGTTGAAGTCATAATGGGGCATAAACCCTTCAAATATAAAAATACCGGCACCAGCCGGCAGCGGCACGTTTCCGCCATTTTTTATGGTGTGTGTCTCAACTGTCCCGGTTTCATGGTCAGTGATTTCAAACAGGGCTTCATCAGGTGTGGTTGCACCATAGGACGCCTGGAAGATATTGATGCCCATATACCTTAGCGGGTGGTTGACCAGAAGATCTTTTGTAAAACGTTCCTGGTTGTTTTCAAGGATGGTCAGACTGGATTTAAATTCGTCCGGCGCCCCTGTATCGTAAAATTTGACCTGAAAATCATTGCACCGGACCGTGAACGGCAGCTTTATGGGTAGCCGCGTATGGGTATCAAATACGGTATCTGCATTTTGCCCCTCGTCCAGGCGCAAGTTGGCCTTAAATCCCAATGCAGATCCGATCAGGGCACCGGCAAGCAGCATGAGCACACTGGCATGGACCACGTAGACCCCAAGGCGGGACCATCGGCCTTTTTCTGCATACAAAAGCAGGCCCTTTTCATCCGTTTTTTCAATAACTTTTCCGGCCCGTCCAGCAAGCACCTGTTTTGCCTGGGGCGCAAATCGGTCCATGGGAAGGTGACACTCAAACTGCTGTCTGTTTTTAGTTTTTTCAAACCGCCGGGGATTAACTGAAATCTTTTGGGGAAAAATAATTTTCCAGGTAACCGAGAGACGGTCAATGGAACAGACAACAATATTAACGCATAAAACCACCATGAGCAGCAGATACCACCAGGCCTGGTACATCCTGTCCAGATCAAGCACCTGGATCATATTGTATAACCCTGGGCCGTAAAGCCGGATATAGGCTTCGGGACTTCCGTTCTGCAGAACCACGGTTCCAATGATGGAGGTTACGACTAAAAGCACCAGGGTATAAACAGTGAGTTTCACCGAGGCAAAAAACATCCAGATCTGATCGGCAAAGCTGTCTTTTTGTTTCAAAACAATTCTTTCACTAAAATTTTGGTTATTCGGGAGCTATTCCCCATCCAGAACCGCCTGCAGGTTGGATCTGCGCTCAACCGAGGTCTGTACGGCCTGCCGGATCATGGGCATGCTGCCGAAAATAATCACTTTTTTCCGGGACCGCGTAATTCCCGTATAAAGCAGCTGCCGGGTAACAACCGGTGATACCTGTTCAGGGATAAGGATCAGCACAGTGCCAAATTCCGATCCCTGGCTTTTATGGACGGTCACGGCAAAGCCCAGCTCACACTCGGGCAGATCAGACAGCCTGAAGTGCCTGGTTTCTGATTGCTTTGATTCTGGCTGTCCTGGGGCAAACCAGGCGGTGGACACCCCGTTTTCTTCAAGCACCACACAGGTATCACCGTTAAACAGCGATCTTTTGTAATCATTTCGCCGGACCATCAAAAGCGTTTTAAAAACAGGCAGATTTATACCATCTTTCCCTTTAGATCGTAATATTTTTTCACATAGATGATTAATTTGTAATGTTCCGCTGTTCCCTGAATTGTGGGCACAGAGCACACGAAAGCCATCAACCACAGTCATGGCCTGATTGGGAGATGCTGC
>QKDP01000381.1 GCA_003252055.1 Desulfobacter postgatei
ATGCGTACCGTCATGCGTACTGTCATGCGTACTGTCATGGCTATCGTAAGAACTGCCATGATTTATAATCATTTCAATCATGTCCCAATTCATGCTTCTGCTTGACGCCCACAAGGGGGTGGTGGTTACGGTAAGCGCGATTGCCACAAATGCTGCCGTCAAAATCCTTTTGTACATGTTTTCCTCCAGTAAAAATGGGTGGGTGAAAAGTGCTTCCTATTGCGAGGGATTAAGAGCAATCGACATACCACAATTCATATATCATCGGTCAGTAGAAGCTAACCTGATAAAAATACATATGTTTATTCATTTTTTAACCTGGTTTCAAACCGGCGGAAAACAGGTCCGGACACGGCCGCCATTGAAAGATTTATTCAATAGATTGAAAGAAACTTTCAATCGAGGTATCCATTATGGAAACAGAATTTTTATGCTAAATATTAGGCAACGAGCACCCAAAACAAACAGGCCCCGTTCCCCTTGAATGGGAAGCAAGATCGCCGAATTACGGTGGGTATGCCATCATTGGGAGTTCACCATATAAATTGGGGAAACGTATATGCTTTTTATTGATAAGAAAATTTCCCGGAGACTGTTCAGCGGCTTGCTGCTGGTTGCAGTAGTCCCCATCTGCATCATGGATTACGGAATTTATAAGATCGTTCAAAAGGTAGTTCTTCGCTCCGCCTGTACGCAAATTGAAACCGTTAAAATGGATCACGAACACCATTTAAGTATTTGGTTCAAGGAGCTTTTGAACGACATTCGAATCATCTCGCAACTCCCCTGCATACGGGAACTCTGCGGCACCCATAAGCTCATGGGAGAGAACGATTTTGCCAAAACCCACCTGCCCGATCTCGCTAAAGAAATCCTGATTATGACGCGCGCCAAATCTCCGTCATATAAAAGCATGAATATTTTTTCTACCTCGGGTGAAATACTGGCATCAACCGACCCTCATTCCGACGAAATTTTAAATTTCGACCACCAAGCGCTGTTTGATGCTGCCCTGAAAACCGGAGAGCCGGTCCTCGGCCCCGCGCACCAACATTCGGACCAGATGTGGTACATGTCCCTTGCGGCACCGATCAAAACTCAGGAGGGGGAAATCATCGCTTATGCGCTGGCGGTGCTGGATGCCTCCGCCACGCTCGATCCCAATATGAAGGATCGCTTCGGCCTGGGCAAGACCGGTGAGGCCTATGTGGTGAGCAGGAACCGGCAAATCATCACTGAATCCAGATTTTTAAGCCGCTCTGAAACAGTGGATCGAGTCTTCTCCACTGAAGGAATAGATATGGCTATCGCGGGGAAAAGAGGAACCGGCATTTACACCAACTACATGGGCCGCAAAGTCATCGGATCCTATACCTGGCTCCCCCAATATAACTGGGCAATCCTCGTTGAAATGGGCGAAGACGAAATACTTTCCCCTATGAAAACCATCCGAACGGCCTTGATTCTGACGACCGCCGCGGTAGGGGTTCTTTCTCTGCTTTTGGCATTGTTCATGAGCCGGCGCGTCTCGCTTCCGATCATTCGTGTTGCCGAAGCATCGCATGAGATATCCGAGGGGCATTTTGAGCAACGAATCCCATACTCGGGAACGGACGAGATCGCGGTTCTGTCCCGGAACTTCAACTCCATGGCGGAAAAACTTGCCAATATGATCACCTCGTTACGGCATAAAGAAGCTTCTTTACAGAAGGCGTACGAGGAATTGCTGGAGATCCAACAGCAGCTGATTCAGTCCGAGAAAATGGCGGCCGTCGGCGAACTGGTGACAAGTGTGGTGCATGAGATGAGGAACCCGCTTTCCTCGGTGAAGCTGAACCTGCAAATCATCGGACGAACCCTCGAAAAAAAGGACCTTCTCGCGGAACACTATCAGATTGCCATCGACCAGGTTTCGCAACTCGAAAAGATGTTTACCGACCTGCTTAACTACAGTAAACCATTCAATCTGCAAAAAGGTCTTGTCTCAATTGACAGGCTCGTCGATGAAAGCCTCTTGCAGCTTCAATCCCTCATCAGTTGCCGGGCAACAACTATTTCACGCAAACTTGGCGACAACCTGCCGCCGCTATGGGCCGACGCGGATAAAATGCGGCAGGTCCTGGTAAATGTCGTAAAGAACGCGATCGAAGCTACAGGGCAGGAAGGAAGCATTGAAATCACCGGCCACGTGAAGAATCATAATGGCAAAAACCTCATCACGATTGCGGTGACAGATAACGGTACCGGTATTTCCAGTCAGGACTTGAAACGTATTTTTCAGCCCTTCTTCACGACCAAGAAGAAGGGAACCGGTCTTGGTCTCCCCATCGTAAAAAAAATCATGGAGGCCCATGGATACAAGATTTCCGTTTCGAGTGAAGAGGCCAAAGGAACGGTCGTGCGTTTAAAGATGCAGGGAGCGGAAACACATGAATAAGATACTCATTATCGATGACGATCAGGCTCTTGCCCGCACGCTTGAACTTTACTTCAAGAGCAAAAATTACGACGTCTCAGTCGTCTTCGATCCACGAGAAGGACTCAATAGGTGGCGGAAGGACGAGCCGGATCTGGTGCTCCTGGATGTTCATCTCCCCGGTATGGAAGGCACGGATGCCCTTGCTCAGGCGAAAAAGGAAGAACTCTATGGCGACGTGATAATGATTACCGCCTTTCAGGACATGGATGCCACCCTTACCGCCATTAAACTCGGGGCCATAGATTATCTTTACAAACCACTTGATCTCGACGCCCTGGATGTCCTGCTTGAGAAAACGCTTGCCTGGAAAAAGAACCGGGAGAAGCTTGAACGACTGAGCCATGTGATTTCAGACAGCTTCAAACCCAATCAGATCATCGGGCCGAGCCAGGGCATGCTGAAAGTAATCAAGGATATCGCCAGAGTCTCACAAACCTCCGTGTCGGTTCTGATTACCGGGGAAACCGGGACGGGCAAAGAACTCATCGCCAGAACGATCCACCAGCACTCGACCCCTAACGAGCCTTTTATCGCCGTGAACTGTGCCGCCATCGTGGGCAACCTTCTGGAGAGTGAGTTCTTCGGCCATGAGAAAGGTGCGTTTACCGGAGCCGTCCAGAGAAAAATGGGCAAACTGGAATTAGCGGGAAATGGCACGATCTTTCTGGATGAGGTCGCGGAACTTCCGCTGGATCTTCAGGTAAAACTGCTGCGGGTTTTACAGGAAAGAGAGTTTCAGCGCGTCGGCGGAATTAAAGACATCGCCATGAAAGGGAGGGTTGTTGTCGCCACCAACCGTGATCTTGAAAAACTTGTGGAACAGGGTGAATTTCGCGAAGACCTTTATTTCCGGTTCAAGGTCTTTACCATCTCCATTCCTCCGCTCCGGGAACGGCCGGAGGATATCCTTCCCCTTACCGAATATTACATTACCCAACTGAACCGGGAATTAAACAAAAACATCGAACGCATTCCCAACCACTGCATAAAGATGATGAAAAACTATTCCTGGCCGGGCAATGTCCGGGAGCTTCAAAACGTGCTCCGCAAAGCCGTCATCATGTCGCCAGGGAACGTCCTTGAGTTTGAAGATTGCTGGCTTCAGGGATCTTCATGTGCAATCTCGCCTGGGGTCGATCAAAAAAACGATACACTCCGAAGCCTGGATGAAGTGGCCAAACAGCATATTCTGAACGTCCTGCGGCACACCGGCGGGAACTATGGGGAAACATGCAAGATTCTTGGGGTGAGCCGGCCGACCCTCAGAAAGAAAATCGCTGACTATGGTCTCAAGGATTTTATGGATT
>QKDP01000052.1 GCA_003252055.1 Desulfobacter postgatei
CCGGCTTGATAAACTGCATGATGATAAGTTCCTTTATATACTCAATGAATCGGATTGTTTATTTGCAAAAATCAGATCGTAGATGCTCTTGGACAGGACCAGGGCAGTAAACAGACTGGCCACGATACCTAACCCTAAGGTTACGGCAAAACCCTTGATAGGACCTGTGCCGAACTGGAACAGAACAGCAGCTGCGATCAACGTGGTGACATTGGCATCCATGATGGTCAGTGTGGCACGGTCATACCCGGCATCCACAGCGGCCTTGGGAGACCGGCCGGCCCGAAGTTCCTCCCGGATCCGCTCAAAGATAAGAACATTGGCATCCACTGCCATGCCAATGGTCAGGATGATACCGGCAATACCCGGCAAGGTCAGGGTGGCACCAAAAACTGCCAGTCCACCACCGATCAAAAGGATATTCACAACCAGGGCAATATCGGCGATCAGGCCTGCACCTTTGTAATAAATGACCATAAAAAGAACAACCAGGGCACCGCCCGCCAGCATGGAGATCAGGCCCATGCGCACGGAGTCTGCACCCAGGGTGGGGCCAACGGTTCGTTCCTCAATGATTTTAACCGGCGCAGGCAAAGAACCGGCCCGCAACGCAATGGCAAGGTCAGTGGCTTCTTCAAGGGTGAAATGTCCTGTAATTCTGGCTTTGCCGCCGGAAATACGGTCCTGGATATTGGGTGCTGAGTATACATTTTTATCCAGTACAATGGCCAGACGTTTATTAATGTTGACACCGGTGATCCGTTCAAAAATTTTGGCACCCTTACGACTGAATTCAATACCCACCTGGGGCTGCTGGAACTGGTCAAACTCCACCCGGGCATTGGTTAAATTGCTGCCGTCAAGCTCCACATGTTTTTTGATCAGAAATGGCGTTCTGGTCTGGCTGCCTGTGTTGGCATTTTTTCTCACCTGGTAAAGAATTTCATCCCCAACAGGCGGTTTGCCGCGTAAAGCGGCATTGACATCACCCTGTTCATCCACAAGCTGGAATGTAAGCTGGGCGGTTTTTCCAATTAGACCTTTGGCACGTTCGGGATCACTGATGCCCGGCAGCTGCAAAAGAATTCTGTTGCCGCTCTGGATTCTGATATCCGGTTCACTGACGCCGAATTCGTCAATACGGTTTCGAATGGTCTCCAGGGCCTGCTCCGTAGCCATTTTCTTGATGGAATCCGATTCCTTGTCAGGCAGACGCAGGGTAAAGGTAATACCGCCGTCAATATTTTTGACCGAAGGAATTTCAAGGCCTGCATATTCATCTGACAACAATTTTTCCACAGCTGATCTGTTGTCTGCACCTGAGATTTGGGCAACGATTTGATGATCAGGGGCCTTGTCAATGCCCATATGCTGTATTTTTTCATTTTTCAGATCCAGTTTGAGCTGGCTGATGGTACGGTCAAGCTCAGCCTTAACCGCCTCTTCGCTTTGTACCTCAAGGACCAGGTGCATGCCGCCCTGCAGGTCAAGGCCAAGATTGATTTTTTTATGGGGCCAGGTATTGGTGAACGTGGGAAGCAGGCATACAACGGCAGCAACAATGACCCCCAGAATCAATACGCGCTTTATGGTAAAGAAATTCAATCTCATCACTCCTGAAGGATTTGGTTAGTTTTTTTCTTTGGCTTTCGCCGCGGCTTCATTGCCGTTGACCAGACCGGCAATGTTTGACCTGGCAACTTTAATTTTAACTTTTTCGGCAATCTCAAGACCGACGGCGGTGTCGTCCAGGGATACAATGGTACCGAAAATACCGCCGGATGTTACAACCCGGTTACCTGTTTTCAGATTGTCGATCATTGCCTTATGTTCTTTTGCCTTTTTTTGCTGGGGTCTGATGAGCAGGAAATAAAAAATGGCAAACAGAATAATAATGGGTAAAAAACCAGCGATTCCTCCGGCCTGTCCGGCCTGTCCACCAGGGGCGCCCATGGCGTATGCAGTGCTAATCAACATGTTCCTCCTTCAATAGGGTAAGGGGCTGCGCGCCCCTAAGTTAAATTTTTAAAACTTTAGTGTCCGTCCAGAAATAAGACTTTTTGTTCAAGCAGGGCAAATAACTCATCCATAAGGTTGTTCAGATACAATAAAAAATTAGACATTGTCAAGCCGGCCTTACTTACAACTCCTAATTAACGCTGTTCTGGCCGGAGATCATGGTCCGATCTATTTCAATATTTATGGTTACCTGACGTTTTGCTTCAAGCTCAAGAAGTTCTTCCCTTTTGGTATTAAGCATGTAATAGGCCACATCTTCGGGTACCCGGCAGATAAATTTCTGATCAGGTTCCGCTTTCAGGGTTTTTAGCGCTAACTGTCGCAGCAGTGCCAGTGCCTGGGTCTCCACAGACGGTGTCATGCCCCGGCCGTTGCAATGCCTGCAGGTTTCATAGGCCCCGTAAGTGATGGAGTGGCGGATCCTTTGCCTGGACATTTCAAGGAGTCCGAAAGCGGTGATCCCACCCACTTTGGTTTTGGCCTTGTCTGTTTTCAAGTATTTTTTCATGGTTTTGGTGATCTCCGCCTTGTGGCGGCGTTCCTTCATGTCGATGAAATCCACCACAATAAGCCCGCCCATATCCCGCAGCCGCAACTGCCGCGCCACTTCTTCGGCCGCTTCAAGATTGGTGTGAAAGGCGGTCTCCTCAATGCTGTTTTTTTTGGTGGACTTGCCTGAGTTAACGTCAATGGAAACTAGGGCCTCGGTCTGTTCGATCACCAGAAAACCACCGGATTTAAGGGAGACCTCTCTTCGGTAAATGGAAGATATCTGCTCCTCAAGCTGGTATTTTGTAAAAATGGGTTTTTCACTTTTGAACAGCCGGACAATCTTTTTCTGTTTGGGGGCAATCATCTCGATGAAGCTTAAGACTTCTTTGTAGGTGTCCGGATTGTCAATGAGGATCTCTTTGATATCTGTTGTAAAATAGTCCCTTAAAGAACGCACGGCCAGGCTTTGTTCCTTATAAAGAAGACAGGGGGACTGGTTTTCCATGGCCAGTTTGTCGATGTTTTTCCATACGCGCATCAAATACCGAAGGTCTGATGTCAGAAGGGTTTTGGTGGCGCCCTTGCCTGCGGTTCTGACAATCATCCCGAACCCTTCCGGAATTGTCATGCTCTTGAGAATACCAACCAGCCGCTTTCGTTCATCTTCCTCAACAATTTTACGGGAAACACCCCTGGTGTTGTTACCCGGCATAAGTACGCCAAAACGGCCGGGAAGGGAGATATAGGTCGTGAGCATGGCCCCTTTGAGATTGATCGGGTCTTTGGTGACCTGGACAATCATCTCCTGGCCTTTTTTAATCAAGTTAAACAGGGTTCTGTCATTTTTTTCGATTTCCTGGAAATAATCCGGGTGTATTTCGTTTTTCTGCAGAAATCCATTTTTCTCGGCACCATAATCCACGAACACGGCCTGCAGGCTGGGTTCCACCCGGGTGACGATACCCTTATATATGTTGCCTTTGGTTGCCGCTTTGGCGGCTGTTTCGATATGAAACTGATCCAGTTTGTTGTCAAAAACCATGGCGATGCGGTTTTCTTCCGGATCCATTGCATTAATTAGAATTTTTCTGGTCATTCATGAGCTCGTTTTTCGTTATAATCGTTTAAATTGGGTGTGTATCTGCAAAGCCTGAATGAAACATATTCAAAGCACTGCAGATTGATATAGCTTAAGCATGCCAACGCTTTTTTTATCCGGACATGGCCGCTTTTTTCTGTTTGAGAATATCGAAATATGTCTGGATACGCTCCACGTAATGAACCGGTTCCCAGCCCCGGGCATATCCGTATTTTGTTTTGTTATAGTATTTTGCATTGGACAACAAAGGCAGCACAGCCTTCAGACCCTTCCAGGTATTGGGGGGGCCCCCTTTTTTCTTTGCCAGGCTGATGGCGTCTTTGACGTGTCCGTATCCGATATTGTAACTTGCCAGGGCAAACAACAGGCGCTGGGATTCATCTTTAATATAATCAAACCGTTTGTACAGTAAAGATAGATATTTTATCCCTGCCCGGATGCTTTGTTGAGGGTCCCGGCGGTTTTTAATGCCCATTTCCTTTGCAGTTTTTTCGGTAACCTGCATCAGTCCGCGGACATTGGTAAAGCTTTTTGCATCCGGGTCAAAGTGAGATTCCTGGTACACAATGGCTGTTACCAAGCGCCAGTCAAATCCGTGTTTGGCGGATTCTTCCTTGATTACATCTTTGTATTGGGGCAACCGGGTCTTTAGACGGTCATGGAATTTTTTTAGTTCATAGATGTCAAAATTGTCGATATTTCCATAATATTTGGCAGTGATACGTTTCAGGATGCCGGTTTTGATGGCATAAAGAAAGAATTTGTTGATCTGCTTGAGCATTTCACCATCGTTTTTTCGAACCGCCCACGCCAGGGATTCACGTTCCTGGATGGGAATGCCGATGCGTATATCCGGAAAAAAACGCCGGGTAAGAAGGGCGATATTGGAATCGGCAATGGTGTATTTAATCTCCCTGTCATGGACCATGCCGATGAGTTCTTCGGTGGGGATGTTGTTATGCAGCACATACTCAAGCGCCACACCCGAAGCCTTTATATCTGCCAGCCTGTCATGATAGGATGTCCTCGGCCTGACATGAAAAATCTTGAATTCCATGTCTTTGATGTCCTTGGGACCAGCGGTGAGGTTGTTGTGAATAATACGCTGCTGTATGGTCATGTAGGGAATGGAAAAATCTGCATATTCCCGGCGCGGGGCAGTAATGGGAATTCCTGCGGCAATAAAATCGCCTTTGCCCTGCTTGAGATACGCGAACATGTTGTTCCAGCCGGGTGTTATGATATCAAGTTCCACATTCATGAATTTGGCAAATTCACAAGCCAGGTCATATTCAAACCCCGCGGGTTTGTTATTATACTGATAATAGGTGTTAATGGCCTTGGTGGTAATCAAGCGCAGTTTGCCGTTTTTGCGTATTTTTTCAATGGTGTTCAGGGTCGTGCCGATTTCCTGGCGGTGAATCAGCACACAAAATTGTACAGCCCCCAAGGTTATAATGATGAGCGTTAGAAGTATAAAATGTTTATCTAAAAATGATTTCATGAATCCGTATTATCTGTTAGCGGACAGATGGGGATAATTTCAAGGTTATCAACTTTTCTGTATCCACGGGGAAGCAGCTTCCCCCGTCGCCCCCTTGTGTTTGTGTAATCCTGCTGATTGCCTGGCGTCAGTCGCAAGAAATGTTTGCCGGAATATATAACAAGATTTGAACTTAAGGGCAATATTTTTAGAAACTTAAGCTTTTCAGGTTGATTTTTGCCTTTGCCGGAAGCCGGAATATGAATTATTTTGTTGCCTTTTCCTTTTTTCAGACGCGGCAGCTGGTTGACCGGGAAGATCAGCACCCTGCCGCTGGTGGTGACTGCGGCAACGCTGTCGGAATTGACATCTGGTATGGGAAGTGGTGTCATAGGCAGATCACTGTTGGATAAAGTGATCACCGCCTTTCCGTTTTTGAAATTGGTCAAAAGATCATTGAACTTGATAATATAGCCATACCCATTGTCAGCGCCGGTGAGAAACAGGTCCTCATCTTCGGCGGCAATCATGGTGCAGATGGTCGTATCCGGGGCAAGGGTAAGATGGCCTGTAACAGGTTCCCCGTTTCCCCTGGCTGAGGGTAAGGCATGGGCAAACAGGGTGTAGGCCCGTCCCGAAGTGTCGATGAGCACAATGGGTTTATCTGACTGGGTGCGCAGATGGCACAGCAGATGATCCCCGGTCCTGAATTTTACATTTGCAGGATCTATATCATGGCCCTTTGCTGCCCGTATCCATCCATTGGCGGACAGGATAATGGTGACAGGTTCCACCTCGATAACATCAGTAACCGAGAATGCTTCGGCATCCTTGCGTTCTTTGATGGGGGATCTGCGTTTGTCTCCAAAATTTTTGGCATCATCTTCAATTTCTTTGATGATAAACGCCTTAAACGCATCAGGCGAGTTCAGAAGATTTTTCAGGTTCGCCTTTTCCTTGGACAGCGCAGCCATCTCTTCGGTGATTTTGATCTCTTCCAGTTTGGCAAGCTGGCGCAACCGGATTTCCAGGATTGCCTTGACCTGGATTTCGGACAGGTCAAAGGTGTCCATCAGTTCTGTTGCCGGGTCATCTGCCTTGCGTATGATTTCGATCACCTGATCAAGGTTGAGATAAACGGTTTTAAACCCTTCCAGGATATGCAGCCGGCTGATAATTTTTTCCAGACGGAACCGAAGTTTTTTTTCAATGGTTGCTTTTCTAAACTCAAGCCATTCGTTCAGAGTTTCTTTTAGGTTTTTCACCCCTGGCCGGCCGTTAAGGCCGATCATGTTCATGTTGATTGAAAAGGACTTTTCCAGATCTGTGGTGGCAAAAAGATGGTCTGCCAGGGCACTGAGATCCACACGGTTCGTCCTTGGCATCACCACCAGCCGTGTGGGGTTTTCGTGATCGGATTCATCCCGCAGATCCGATACCATAGGCAGTTTTTTTGCGCTGATCTGGGCTGCGATCTGCTCGTAAATCTTTTCAGTGGAGGCATGATAGGGAAGGGCGGTGAATACCAGTTCCCCGTCTTCTATGATGTATCTGGCCCGCATTTTCACACGCCCCTTACCTTTTTCATAGATGTCGTAAATTTCTTCTGCAGGCGTTATAATTTCAGCTTGTGTGGGAAAATCAGGGCCTTTAATGAATTTACATATGTCTTTTGTGCCGGCACTTTCATTTTCAATGAGATGGATCAATGCCTTTGCCACTTCCCTTAAATTGTGCGGCGGGATGGAGGTGGCCATGCCCACGGCAATGCCGGTGGTGCCGTTGAGCAGAATATTGGGCAGCCGGGCCGGCATCAGGGATGGTTCCTCCAGGGTTCCGTCAAAATTGGGAACCCAGTCCACTGTGCCTTGGTCCAGTTCGTCCAAAAGAATTTTTGCATACCTGGACAGCCTTGATTCCGTATACCGCATGGCTGCAAAGGACTTGGGATCATTGGGATCACCCCAGTTTCCCTGTCCGTCCACCAGAGGGTGCCTCAAAGAGAACGGCTGGGCCATCAGCACCATGGCCTCGTAGCAGGCTGTATCCCCATGGGGGTGAAATTTACCCAGGACATCACCCACGGTCCTGGCCGATTTTTTAAATTTTGCCGTGGCGGATAGACCCAGCTGGCTCATGGAGTATATGATTCTGCGCTGGACAGGTTTTAGCCCGTCACCGATATGGGGCAGAGCCCGGTCCAGGATAACATACATGGAATAGTTCAGATATGCGTTTTGGGTAAACTCCTGGAAAGGCAGGCGTTCAAATTCTTCAACACTGGAAGACGAAGGTTGGCTCATGTGTATTAAATCTCTTTGATTACTCCATGGGTTTCAATCCAGTGCTTGCGGTCCCGGGCTCTTTTTTTGCTCAAAAGCATGTCCATGACCTGGAACACATCATTTTTTTCAAACGTCTGGAAATCATCTGTTGCCAAAGGTGCAGGCAAAAGCGTGCTTTCATCTGAAATTGTCAGCTGAACCAGGCGCCTGGAATCCGGGGCAATGGTGGTCTCCCGCAGCTGGGATGGGTTCATCTCCCCTAATCCCTTGAACCGCTGGATATTGATTTTTGACGGCTTTTTCCTGCGGCTCAGCCGTTTGGTGATGGCATTTTTTTCTGAATCATCAAGAGCGTAAAACACTTCTTTTCCCATGTCAATCCGGTAAAGGGGCGGCATGGCCACAAAGACATGGCCCTGCCGCACCACTTCCGGAAAGTGTTTTAGAAAAAGTGCACACAAGAGGGTTGCGATATGCAGGCCATCGGAGTCTGCATCAGCCAGAATACATAATTTGTTGTACCGCAGTTTGGAAATGTCCTTTGATCCCGGGATTACGCCCATGACCTGGGAAATATCCCGGATCTCCTGGGATTCAAGTATGGCTGAAGAACTTAAATCCCAGGTATTCATGATTTTGCCCCTAAGGGGCATGATGGCCTGGAAACGCCTGTCTCTGGCCTGTTTGGCAGAACCGCCGGCAGAGTCCCCCTCCACAAAAAAAAGCTCCCGTTCTCTTTGGTCGTCACTGGTGCAGTCTGACAGTTTGGCCGGCAAAGAGGCCCCGCTGGTCCGGGTTTTCAAAGGCACTTTTTTGCGTTTTCTTTCACGGCTTTTGGCATTTTCAATGGCTGCCATGGCAAGGGCTTCGCCCAGCGCCACGTTCTGGTTCAGCCACAGGCTGAAAGCGTCCCGGACTTGAAGATTAACCAGACTTGCACAGTGGCGTGAGGAGAGGCGTTCTTTGGTCTGGCTTGAAAACTGGGCTTCCACAAGTTTCACAGACAGTACATATCCCACATTCTGCCAGATATCCTCGGGGGTAAGAAAAACGCCTTTGGGCAGGAGGTTTCGAAATTTGCAGAACTCTTTGACCGACTCCAGCAAGCCTGATCTGAACCCATTGACATGGGTGCCCCCAAGTTTTGTGGGAATGAGGTTGACATAGCTCTCCTCAAGGTCAAGGGCATCTTCCTCCCCCCAGTTTACCGCCCATTCAGCCTGGAATTCATCGTTGTCCACAGATCCTGTGAACGGTTCCGGGAAAATGGTCCTGGTGTTGCTGATCCTCTCTTGAAGATATTGATCCAGGCCCTGGTCATAATGCCAGGTGTCGGTTTCTCCGGTTTGTTCAAGGGTAAAGGTGGTGGTCAGCCCCCGGCACAGCACCGCCTTGGATTTAAGCGCCGCCCGGATGGCGTCCTGATTGAATTGATCTGTATCAAAATAGGCCGAATCCGGTTTAAATCCCAGTGTGGTCCCGGTGTTGGCGGCTGTGCCGGTTTCTTCCAGGTCCTTTGTTTTAACGCCTTTTTGAAATTCAATCGTGTAACGTTTGCCGTCCCGGCAAATATCAATGCACAGATGAATGGACAGGGCATTGACCACCGAAACACCTACCCCGTGAAGCCCGCCTGAAAAAGCATAATCCTTGGTTGAGAATTTGGCGCCTGCATGCAGCTTGGTCATGATCAGTTCAACACCGGAAATACCTTCCTCCGGGTGGATGTCCACGGGCATTCCCCGACCGTTGTCCGATACAATGATCCTGTTGTCCTGGGTCAGGGTGACATCAATGCGTGTGGCAAAGCCTGCAATGGCCTCATCCACACTGTTGTCAATAACCTCAAAGGATAAGTGGTCCGGGCTTGACGTGTCCGTGTACATACCGGGTCTGCGCTTGACCGGGTCGAGACCTTTGAGCACCTCTATGGACCGGGCGTCATACCCTTGGTCTGCGGTCTTATCCTGTCTTCTGCTGTCAAATAAGTTCATAAAATGGTTCTGGCATGATATACAATAGTGAAGCTTGTAACGAAGTTTTAAATTAAACTTTACTTTATATATCAAATTTCAATTAAAATATAGTCCGGCATGACATAAAAAATTTGAAACCGCCTGCAATATGGGGCCTGGCACAGCTCGATATTAAAGCCGGTTGTAAAAGTTATTTACTATTTTAAGGGCCTGTTCCGGGGTATCAACCAATGAAAACAGGTCCATATCCTCGGGCGAGATTAATCCATTTCCGGCAAGTGCGTTTTTAATCCAGTCCAGAAGTCCGGTCCAGAATTCTTTGTTCATTAAAATGACAGGCATTTTTCGGATACGCCGGGTCTGGACCAGGGTCAGGGTCTCAAACATTTCATCCAATGTGCCAAGTCCTCCCGGCATAATGATATATGCAAGGGCATATTTTACAAACATGACCTTGCGGATAAAAAAGTAATGAAAGTTCAAAGACCGGGTCATATAGGCATTGCTCTTTTCTTCAAAGGGCAGGAGAATTTTCAACCCTATGGACTCCCCGTTCTGCTCTGATGCGCCCAGGTTTGCCGCTTCCATGATACCCGGACCGCCACCCGTAATAATTGCATAGCCGCCGGCGGCAAAACAGGCTGCTGTCTTTCTGGCCATTTCATAATCCGGATGTCCCTTGGCCGTTCTCGATGACCCGAAAATGGATACAGCAGGTCCCAGATCATGAAGTCCGTCTATACCTTCTACAAATTCGCCCATAATTTTAAACAGGCGCCATGATTCACCGGATTTGAAATCGTCAATGGGATACTGGATGGCCTGGGGTATGCTCATTTTTAACTCCTTGCTAAAACGGTTCAGGTCTGCCAATCCAATTGGCTAAAATATGTTAAATGTGGTATATACTATCCAATTTGAGGGACCTGATCAAGTTGGTCGGTTACCACGTTCAATTTATTATTTTTTGATGGCAAAAAAAGAAAACAATCATTTGGAATGACTATAAACTTGGATTTTCAATATTCAATATCCCGGCATACAACTGTTGTTAATGTCTTAGGTATGCATGCGCGGCCTGCGGCAGTAATTGCCCGGATGGCCCAGGATGCCGGTGGCGACATCTGGTTGTCAGATGGAAAAAGCATTGTGGATGCCGCAAGCATTATCGAGATTCTATCTCTGTGCGCGGTTACAGGAACAAAGCTGTCTATTTTTACAGAAAAAGAAGAAGATTCTGTCCTGGCAGATAGGATTAAAGATTTTTTTGATAGCGGATTTGGGGAAAATGAATAAAACTGTTACGGATCAAATCTTTCTCAGAGGTATCAGCGGCTCTCCCGGTATTTGTATTGGAAAGGCTTATCTTGTTGACCGGGAGGGTGTTAACCTTATTAAACGTTATCCTGTCAGCCCGGATATGGTCCCCAATGAAATAGACCGGTTTAAAAATGCGGTAGATAAGGCAAAAAAAGACCACGCCAAAGCCATTGATTCCCTAGGGGATGATTTAAGTGAGAACCTGAACATCCTTGAAACCCATATGGTTTTGTTCAAGGACAAAATGCTTTACGGCAAAACCATTGATACTATTACCAATGACCAAGTCAATGCAGAGTGGGCGCTGCGCCGGGTGTCCAGGCGTATCAGCCGGATGTTTAATCAAATCAATGATCCGTATCTTCGGGCCAGGGGCAATGATATTATTCAGGTTTCAGACAAGATCATGCATTATCTGGTGGGTGAAGCCGACCTTCGGATCAGCGAAATCAACAAACGCGTCATCATTGTCGCCCATGACCTTTCTCCCGCAGATACCAGCCAGATCCAGCTTGAGCATATCAAGGGATTTGTAACGGACAGGGGCGGTAAGGACTCCCATACAAGTATCGTGGCAAAATCCCTTAAAATTCCGTCGGTTTTAGGGCTTGGCAATGCCACGGCAAATATCAATAATGATGATATTCTCATCGTAGACGGTTCCGCCGGGATTATTATCATTAATCCGGATGAAGACACCCTGTTTAAGTATGAAGATAAGAGGGCACGGTTTGCAGCCTTCAGGGCTGATATTGAACGGGAAAGCCATCTGCCCGCAATTACTGCCGATGGGGTACCCATTAATCTTCTTGCCAATATAGAGCTTGTGGAAGAGGTGGTGTCTGCCAAGGACAATAAAGCGGCTGGTATCGGACTGTTCAGAACGGAATTTTTATGTCTGGATTTAAACCGGTTTCCCACCGAGGACCAAATGCTGCAAAAATACAGGGAGCTGGTGGAACTCATGCATCCGGCTCCGGTGACCATCCGGACCCTGGATATTAACGGGGACAAATTTAATCCATATATAGATCCGGTGGAAGAGGCCAATCCTGCATTAGGTTTAAGAGCCGTCAGGTTTTGTCTGGTAAATGAAAGTATTTTTATCGCGCAGATCAAAGCCATTTTACGGGCTGCGGCTTTTGGTAATATCAATCTTCTTATTCCCATGATTTCCTGTGTTGAGGAGATTATTGGCGTAAAGTCATGTATTGAAAGGGCGGTTATTGAACTTGAGTCCGAAGACAGAATATTTAATAAAGATATTCCGTTGGGTATTATGATTGAGGTGCCTTCTGCAGTGATGATGGCTCAAGAGCTTGCCGGACATGTTGATTTTTTCAGTATCGGCACCAATGATTTGATTCAGTACTCCATGGCCATTGACCGGCGCAATCGCAGGGTGGCGCATCTTTACCAGGCATTAAACCCTGCGGTACTGAAAATGATCCGTCTTGTTGTGGATGCGGCAACCGAAAATAATATTGAACTGTTCATGTGCGGTGAAATGGCAGGTGACGCCATTAATATCCCTGTGCTTCTTGGTTTGGGGTTAACCAACCTGTCAATGAACGCCGGTGCCATCCCTGTCATAAAGAAAATGGTCCGGTCTGTGGATGTGTCAAAAGCACAGAAAGATGTTCAAACCATTCTTGGATTTCAAACGGTTCAGGAGATTGTCGATTATATTCAAAAGGAATACAGGGATCTTCTACCATACAGGGATAACGAGGAATAAACCATGAACGCAAAATATACCAAACTGATTGCCACCAATAAAAAAGCCTGGCATAATTATCATATTGATGCTGAATATGAAGCTGGCATTGTGCTGGTGGGCTCAGAGGTCAAAGCCATCAGAGAGGGCCGGGTCAGTTTCAAGGACTCTTACGCAGATATTAAGCGCGGAGAAGTTTTTTTGCGCCAGCTTCACATTTCTCCCTATGAATATGCCTACAATGCCAATCATGAATCCATGCGTACCCGAAAACTTTTGTTGCACAGTTATGAAATCAAAAAACTTGTCGGAAAAATAAAAGAACAGGGTTATACCCTGGTACCGTTAAAAATTTATTTTAAAAATGACAAAATAAAGATCCTTCTTGGCCTTGGTAAAGGCAAGAAGCTTTACGACAAAAGGGACGCCATTAAGCAGCGGGATGTTAAACGAGATATGGATCGTGAAAGGAAAAAATATTCATGATAATAAAATACTTGACTTCAACCTCTTTGGTATTATATTAGATAAGGTTCCTTGATCTTTTACAATTTGGGGGCGTAATGGTTTCGACGGAGATTTTGACGTCCATGGTAGCATGTCGAGTGTTTGTCAACTCGTAAACTTGGCAAATTTAAATATAATCGCAGACGATTATAACTACGCTGTAGCTGCTTAGCAGCTTCCGTCCGCCTGATATCCTTCTTGCAGATTCAGGTCCGGGCGTCGACTTTGCAAGATCGCTTTTGGAATTTCCTGGGTTTCAAAAGTTAAATTTTTCAGGATACACCGGGTTGTATCCCTCCTGAAGGAGCCTTCCCGGCCAATTATAAAGTTCAGGATAAGCATGTAGAAACCTGGATCGATTGTTTTCGGACGCGGGTTCAACTCCCGCCGCCTCCACCAACCACCTTTTTTAATCTCTCCTAAACCCAACCTTAACAAACCGAAATAACAACAAAAACATTACAAATTAAACAAAATTCAGAGCCAAGGTTAACCCTGGTTGACCTTTGACATACCAACATTTTGTTGGTATGTTTGTTGGTACTTAACCAATTGTGTGGATTTTGGTACCAACAATTAACTTGAAAGCTTTTATTGACGTACCATCCAGCCACATAGAAAAGTACCAACAAAGCAAATATCCAGATACCAACAAGTGGAGGCTGAAATGGGTAAACTCAATGCGAAGCAAGTCCAAACGGCAAAGCTCCCCCCAGGAAAACAACAGGTCAAGATTTCAGACGGCGGCGGCTTGTGTCTACTTATAAATAAATCCGGGCGCTATTGGAGGTATAATTACCGTTTTGGGGGAAAGCAACGAACCCTTGCCCTTGGATCATTCCCCGAACTTTCATTAAAACAGGCCAGGGATAAGCATTATGAGGCCCGTATAAAGCTTGA
The DNA here is from genome assembly GCA_003252055.1 of Desulfobacter postgatei. Taxonomy (GTDB): domain Bacteria; phylum Desulfobacterota; class Desulfobacteria; order Desulfobacterales; family Desulfobacteraceae; genus Desulfobacter; species Desulfobacter postgatei_B. The sequence continues at coordinate 13,799 of QKDP01000052.1, forward strand.
CGAGGGCATGGACCCGGGTTATGAAAAAAAACTTGCCAAAGCGGCCAGGAGTGCCGCCCATGAAAATTCTTTTGGAGCCATTGCCAAAGAATGGATAGAAAAACAGAAATGGACCCATGGGCACAGGCGAACCGTTCAATCACGCCTTGACCGTGATATTTTACCTTTCCTCGAAGATCGTCCCGTGACCGATATCACAGCCCGGGAAGTTCTGGTTGTTTGTCGCCGGGTAGAGGACCGGGGAGCAAT
>QKDP01000277.1 GCA_003252055.1 Desulfobacter postgatei
GAGGCTTTCATCCGGGGAGCAGGGATGGGTGCACAAAAACTATGTTGTAACAGATCCACCCAAATCAATAATCATAGACCAGTTAAAACAAGAAAATGCCGCCCTTGAAGACAAAATCAGGGCATTGACGGAACAGGCAGGCCAAAAAGACATTGCGCTCAAGACCGCATCTACCGGCGTAGACGATATTTTAAAGGAAAACAAGCGTCTTAAAACCCGGAACGCATCTTTGTCCGCCACGCTTGCCCAGCAAAAGAAAAACAACGCTTTCATATTTAAAACCGGTATAATTAAATGGTTTCTGGCAGGTGTAGGCGTACTTCTCCTTGGCTGGATGACGGGTCGGAGTATATCTTCCAGGCAGGGTGGTTCAGGCTCATTGCTGGACTGATGATTTTTCAAGGAAAGATTTAAGGGCAGAATACATAATTGTAAAACATATGCGGCAACTGCCGGGAGAAACGCAGTTGAACCATCTTTATTACGCCGGAAACAGAATGCTTCCGGCATATTTTTTCCGAGTCCCTTACAAAGCCATAAGGCCCCAAGGCCCCTATTTCATAGTAACCACCGGGCAAGGGGCATTGAGCACCACAGCCTGGGCTGTGGAACCAAGCAACAGTTTCCCCACCTTGGTTCTGTTTTTCACACCGATAATGACTTCATCCGCCTGGACTTCCTTGGCAAAATTAACCAGATCATCCCCGGGAGCAATGCCGCGAATCAGTAAATGGGTCTGGCAGGGGATCTTTTTCTTCTCAAAATGGGTTTTGGCCATTTCCAGACCGGCTTCGGCCTCAGTGATCAGGTCCTGATCCTTTTCCATGCCCTCGGCCATTATGGTAACGATCGATACTGTTGCATTAAAAAGTTGCGCTCTTTTCATTGCAAGTTCAAGAAGATTCTCCGCCTGGTTTGTGCCACTTTTGTAGCCCACGATAAGTTTCATCTACCATTCCTTAATTTGTACATTTTTAACTGTCTAAATAGCCTATCCTAAAATGCTTTTAGCCCCGGCCCCAAGGCTAAAAGCATTAACTGCCGCCCATAGGGTAAATGCATTAGATTTTAGGCGCAATCCGAGCCTTTGTAAAGTTAATTAGTGTTTGGACGCAGGGCGATTGCATGAAATTTCGGCACAGTTTTTGATCTTCTGCTTTTTCAGAGCGTTATGCTGTTGACATGATTCTATATGGCATAATTTGAATCTTGAAACATAGCATAACTTATTGAAATCAAACGTTTAAAAATTTCATGCGATTGCCCTGTGTTTGGACGAAAAGTCACCCATCTGCCGCGTTGCAGAAAAATTTGCAAGCCTCACATACTTTAGTATGCTCCGGTTGCAAATTTTTCTGCGCCTTGCATCTGGGCCACTTTTCGTCCAAACACGGTTTCCGTTCACGGTTTCCGTTCAGGTACGAATTAAAAGGTATAGCCCAGGGAAAAATGAAAACATCCCTTGTTTTCCCCTGCCTGGGGATCCAGTTTCCAACCATACAGAAAACTGATGGGGCCCACCGGGGTCTGACGGCGCAAAGCAATACCCACACTGCTTCTGAATGATTCCCGGATGCCCGGTTCCCGGGTTTCGGTTAAGGCACCGGTATCAAAAAACAGAGCAAATTCATAATGTGAACCCAGATCGTATCGGGCCTCCACAGAGCCTAGCATCATGGCCCGGCCGCCCACGGCATTGCCGTCATCATCATACTGCAGCATGTTTTCATCAAACCCTCTCACGGTTGACGCGCCACCCAGAAAATAGAGCTGGTCATTGGAAATATGGGTGTTCCCCCCGTAAGTCTGCATGTATCCGTAGCGACCGCGCATGGCGATAATCAGGTCGTGGGTGACCGGCAGATAATACCGCAGCTCCAGGCCGTATTTGTAAAAGTCATCCAAATTGGCATCAATGCCTTTGAACAGATCAAAGGTTGTCGATGCAAACAACCCGTTGCGGGGGTGGACAAGGGAATCGGTGGTACGCCAGGTAAAACCTGTATTGATCTGGCCGATATGGCGAACCCCATAATCGTCCTTTTCATCATCATCAAGCTCGCGATCCACCCTTAAATACTGGTCCCGGTATTCATAGCCCCCTCCCAGGGAAAGGCTGACCTTCTTATTGTTAAAATTACGCAGAAACGTCTGGGACAGGCCATAGGTTTTGATGCCGTAGTCCTTGTTGAACTCCTCGCTTTCCTTTGTATAGCCCTTGCTTGTGGAAATGAACCGGGTAGAAAGGAACCTGGGTTCAGTCAAGGACGCATCCATGCCGTAACCCACCTGGCTCAACTCCAGCCCGGCTTCGGCATTCAGGTTATGTCCCAAAAAATCCTTATCCCCGATGCCGGTTTCCATGTACAGATGCCGGGAGGTGTCATATCCGGCGGCCAGTTCCACATAATAGGGTTTTTTTTCAGATATCTCCACGATCAGGTCAGCTTCGGGCTGCCGGCTTTTAAGGCCTGCGCTTCTGATTCTGACGGTATCCACGGCATTAAGGTCCTGGATGTTCCTGCGGGAATCCACAATCTTGAGCATGGAAAACGGGTCTCCCGGAGCGATCTTCATCTCATCTTCAAGCTCTTCCTGTTCCAGCCGCAGGTTCCCGGCATAAAAAATTTTGCCCACCACCACCTTAGGCCCCTGGTTCACATGATAGGTGATCCGAATCCGGGTTCTGTCCGTTGAAAACTTTGAATCCGCCGTCACCTGGACATGGGGGTAGCCCTTTTCCGATACGGCCTGCTGCAGTGCTGAAACATCATCCTCGACTTGGGCACTGTCATACCAGAGCCCCTGTTTCATGGCCATGACATTAATGGCCTCGTCCAGAGAAAGGACCGAAAGCCCCTGGAAATCCACCTGTTCAACCTTTGTTCTGGGACCCTCCTTTATGATGATCTCAACAGCCACCTGTTTTTGGTTCTTGTCCGGCGCATCACTGATCTTCACCTTTTTAGTTACCTTGTTTTTTGTAAACCCTTGGCTAAAATACAATGCCTTGAGCGCTTTAAGGTCATCGTCCAGCTCTGCCTTGCTGAAATCCCCCTTTTCCCGGGTCAGAATACTTTTTTTAAGCGTCTTTATGGGCAGGGTCTCTGCACCACTGATTTTAAGTTCCGATACCGTGTACTTCACCCCTTCGTCTATGACGATGTTGACCTGCCGCACACCAGGGCGTTGTGAATCATCTTTCCCGTCTTTTTTCTTATCTTTTTTCTTATCTTTGACTTTTGCATCGGGAAACCCTTTCGCTTCATACCGTTTCCTGATGTTGCGCATGCTTTTTTTCAGGGCAAAATTATTTTTATTTCCATCCTTTTTAAGCAAAAGTTCTTTTTTCAAAGACCGTGTGCGCAATGCCTCATTGCCCTGAAAATCAATTTTGTACAGCGGGCCTTCATCAATTGTGAACATGACATCCACGGCGTCAATGCCCTCAACAGGTATGGGTTCGGCAGTCACCTGAACATCTGCATATCCTTTTTTCCGGTAAAGTTGCGTGAGTTTCTTAATATCATCCTTCATCTCTTTGTCTGTAAACCGGTTGCCATGCCACGGCAAAAGGGATGTCCGCCAGGACCCGGTCACAAATTTAAGACGGCCCGAACCGGTATGATCATTGCCTTTAAACGCAACCCTGCGGATCCTGTGAAAAGGGCCTTTGTCGATATCCACGTCAATAACGTAATAATCGCCCTGTTTCACAGCAGACACATGAACCTTTGGCGCATAAAACCCCTGGCGTTTGAACAGTGTTTCCACCCGCTGGGCCTGGTCTGCCATTTTCTGTTCCTGATAAACGCCCCCGGCCTTGATGGTCATTACGTTCAACACTTCCTGTGCAAATACGGGAAATGCGTTTTTAATATGAATATCCTGGATCCTGAAAAACGGGGTTAATTCAAAGGTGAGCACCATACCTTGTTCTGTCTTTTCAGGATCCGGTACATGGATGAATTCAAAAAGCTGGGCCTCTGTCAATGCCTTGACAGCAGTATCCATGGCTTCGATGGAATACTCATCCCCGACCT
>QKDP01000233.1 GCA_003252055.1 Desulfobacter postgatei
CATCTGTGTGGTGGCCTGTGGTATTTTGTCTGTCGGATATCTGTTTAATTTGATTTAAAGGAATAAAATGGCTTCCCGGGTCTTTGCAAGCCCAAAGGCCCGGGCCGGTTGCGCCTTTTTTTTATTGACTAATCGGCTTTGCGTCTTAGAAAAGTAGGAATTTCAAGATCGTCGTTATCATAATTCATGCCGTAGTCCTGGACCAGGTTATCATCGCCCACCACGCGTTTGTGGCGGACAACACGCACCGGTTCATCCCAGTTGGCCATATCCTCTTCCGTGGCGTCCCTTAGAACACCCCTGGCAATGGGTTCCTGGCGGCCGGCAGGCGTGGAAAGCCTCATGTCCGCTGCGCCCTGGCCATAGGCCTGGGCCCTGTATGTGCCGTTGCCGGCAGTCGACTGCTGGGGCTGTGCAGCGGCCTGGGCTGTTTGGGGGTCAAATCTGCACATATTTTCAACACGGGCCGGCTCTTCAGTGCCGATACCCGTGGCAATGATGGTGATGCGGATTTCGTCCCCGAGTTCTTCGTCAAAGGTCTGGCCCCAGATGATTTCTGCATTTTCACCCACCTCCTGGTAGATGCGGTCGCAGGCTTCGGTCATTTCATCAAGGGTCAGATCAGAACTTGATGTGATATTCATCAGTACAGCCTTGGCACCGGATACGGAGATATCTTCCAGTAGCGGATGGGAAATGGCCCGTTCAGCCGCTTCCGTGGCCCGGTTTTCCCCAGAGGCAATACCGATGCCCATTAACGCCTTGCCGGCTTTCTGCATGGTGGTCTTTACATCGGCAAAGTCCAGGTTGACCAGGCCGGGCATCATGACCAAATCGGTGATGCCTTTAACAGAGTGGTGCAAAATTTCATCGGCTTTGATGAACATGTCCTTCATGCGTGCCCCTTTGCCGGCAATGCCGCGCAGCCGGTCATTGGGGATGGTGATGACGGTGTCTGTAATTTCCTGCAGTTGTTTTAAGCCGTCCAGGGCTGTCCTTTCCCGTTTTTTACCCTCAAAGGAAAAGGGTTTGGATGCAACCGCCACGGTGAGAATACCAAGATCCTTGCAGATTTCTGCAATGACCGGTGCGGCTCCTGTGCCGGTACCACCGCCCAATCCGGCGGTAATAAAGACCATGTGGCTGTCTGCAAGTGATTCACGCAGGTCATCCATACTTTCCAGGGCAGCATCTCTGCCCACGTTTGGATCAGCACCAGCCCCAAGTCCTCCGGTGAGCTGGGGGCCCATCTGAATTTTAACTTCTGCCTTGGAATGTTGCAGGGCCTGGGCATCGGTGTTGGCCACAATGAGCTTAACACCCTGAAGCTTGGCGTCGATCATATTGTTGACTGCGTTGCCGCCGGCCCCGCCGACACCGATGACCTTGATTTTAGCCGTGTTGCTGTTTTCCACATAAGAAAAAGTCATATCCACCTCCTTTAAGGATTCAAATTATATTTTTAAACCATTGTTTCATTTTATTTAAAATCATCCGCAGCCCCTGGGAATCGGACTTGACAATCTGGATACGGCCGCCTGTCTTTGACCCAAAAATGACAAGTCCAACGCCTGTGGCGTATGCCGGGTTTTTAACAATATCTTTGAGTCCGCCGATACGGTTGGCTTCACCGATACGAACGGGTACGCTGAATACGGATTCTGCCATTTCAGCAATGCCGTCCATGACAACGCTGCCGCCGGTGAGGATAACTCCGGCTGGAAAGTTGTTTTCAAGTCCGTTGGAAAACAACTCCTGTTTCAGCAGGGAAAAGATCTCCTCCACCCGGGGTTCCAGGATTTCTGCAAGAATACCCTTGGCCAGACGCTTGGGCGCTCTGCCCCCCACTGCCGGCACCTCAATGACATCATGGGCCTTGACGTGTTGCGGTATGCAGGTGCCGTGTGTTTTCTTGATCTTTTCCGCTTCAGGCAAGGGGGTACGAAGCCCTACGGAAATATCATTGGTCAGGTTATGCCCGCCCACGCTAAGTTCGTAAATGAATTTCAGATGGTTGTCTTTGAACAGGGCCAGGTCTGTGGTGCCGCCGCCCATATCGGCCAGGATGCAGCCAAGTTCCTTTTCTTCATCGGTGAGAACTGCATAGCCCGAGGCCAGGGACTCAAGCGCAATATCGCAGACCTCAAGCCCTGCCTTTTGGCAGCACCTGATAATGTTGCGCGTTGCAGATACCGCGCCTGTGACAATGTGGGTCTTTGCTTCCAGGCGCACGGCAGTCATGCCCACGGGGTTCTGGATGGACGTCATTTCATCTACGATAAATTCCTGGGAAATGACATGCAAAATTTCCCTGTCCGGGGGGATGGCAACCGCCTTGGCCGCGTCAATGACCCGTTCCACATCCATTTCGGTGATTTCCCGGCCTTTGATGGCAATGATGCCATGGCTGTTGAACCCTTTGATGTGGTTACCTGCAATGCCCACGTAAACGGAAGATATATTGCAGTTTGCCATGGTTTCTGCTTCCTCCACAGCCTTTTTGATGGAATCCACCGTGGACTCTATGTTGACCACGGATCCCTTGCGAAGCCCTGTGGAGGGGTGAGTGCCCACACCGATGATGTTGATCTCATCATCAAGTATTTCACCCACGACCGCGCAGATTTTTGTGGTGCCGATGTCAAGTCCCACAAGTAATTTTTCGTTTCCCTGCAAGTTAAACCCCCTTTTCTATAATATTGTGGGCAGCATCTTCAGTTGTAACAAACACTTTTTCCAGGCTGAAAAGATCCATGGCAGAAATGATCTTGTCCGGATACTTGCTCTCCATATAGCGCTGGACCCGCCTGGCTCTTGCAAGTTTTTCTTTGAACCTGTCAAACCCGAGTTTAACGGGGATAACTGTCTTGTTTTCAGATTCTGTTTCGCCGAGGTCGTCTGTGAAACCTGTATCAGGACATGTCTTTAATATATTTATGAGTATGCCTGTATTTTCATCTCCCAAAATGGTCTGAATCTTCCCAAACCCTTTGATCTTTAAGATTTCCATCACGGCATTGAATAAGTCCCCTTCAAACAGGTACGTACTGCCGGACAGGCTCAAATCCACTCCGGATATAACCGGCAACGCCTTTAGATCATCCTTAGCCGGTTCATACTCTTTAAAAGGTGCTCCCTGGGCGTTGATAACAACATTTGTCAGGTTTTCAATGGTCACAATGGCCAATGGTTCCTGTTCTTCAATTTTAATGGAAATGGATGATAACAGCTGACGTTTCACCCTGGCCGTGCGAATCCATGGATGGGTGGTCAACTTTTTTTCAAGCATATCCGGCCGCAGATCGAAAATATTGCTCCGTTTGTCAAGTCCTGTCTGGGCCAGGACCTCGTCCCTGGTCACCCGGTCAAGACCGTCAATCATAATGGTTTTAACGTCAAATAGAGGGCACTGGAGAACCGCATCGTGTATATAGATGCAACCAAGACTCATTGCACCGACAAAAAGAACAAGAAAAAATTTCCCCCAAAGGGCTTTGTCTTTCAAAAAAGTTTTAAGTTTCCGGGTTTGTTTTCTCTGCACCTTATACCTGTTTGGAGTAATCTTTTTAGTCGCCAATGGTTTTCACCTCTTTTTTAAGGTTAATCCCGAATTTCTCGTATACGCTTTTTTTTACCTGGCCGGCCAGGTTCAGGATGTCGGTTGCGCAGGCGTTGTCCTGGTTGACAATGAAATTGGCATGCAGATCAGATACCATGGCCCCGTTGCACCGGGCTTTTTTCATTCCGGCTTGCTCAATGAGAAAGCCTGCTGATTTAAAGCCCGGGGGATTTTTGAAAAAACATCCGGCAGATGCCTGGGACACCGGCTGGGTGGACTGTTTTGTTTTAAGGTTGCGGTAAAATTTATCCTTGACGGTTTTGATGTCAGCCTTGGTCAGCCCAAGCCGGACTTTGAGCACAATACTGTTTTCAAGGGCCAGTTTCCGGTAGGAAAAGTGAAGGTTGTTTTTGGGCAGAACTGCTGTTTCCAGGGTGGCAAGGTCCAAGACCACAATTTCTGTGACAATCCGGCTTATGTCGCACCCAAAGGCCCCTGCATTCATCATGACGGCACCGCCAATGGTGCCCGGAATCCCGGCGGCCCACTCCAGACCGGTCAGGCCTGCGTCAGCCGCATATCTGCAAAGACTGCCAAGACGCTCTCCGGCAAGTGCGGTCAAATAGACTTGGTCAGGTGATTTTTCGCCTGTGTTCATGTGGGGTGTTGTCTGCTCAATATCCTGTTTCAGCCGGGTAAGAATCATCACAAGCCCCCGGATCCCTTTGTCCGATATAAGGACATTGGTGCCGCCGCCGATGATCGTGACCGGCAGCTTGGCTTTTTGTGCGGTTTTGACAAGGGCGATGACCTGTTCCATGGTTTGCGGCAGTACCAGAAAATCCGCCGGCCCGCCCACTCTGAAACTGGTGTACCGGTCCATGGACTTTTGCGTTTCCAGCCCAAAGGAAGCGAATATTTTTTTTATGTCGCAGCTTTTGTCCATGGTTTACAAAATCTCCACCAGTTTTTCTCCAAGGGTGTATACATCGCCGGCCCCTAAAGTGAGCACCATATCCCCCGCCTTTGCCTTATGTGTGATCATGGATAGTGCCTGGGTGAAATCCGGGGCAAAGCAGGCATCTTTGTGTCCATGGGACTTTATACCTTCCACAAGTTTTTCCGAATCCACGCCGTCAATGGGGGCTTCCGAAGCCGCGTAAATGGGCAGCACCATGAGCACGTCAGACTGGTAAAAGGCCCGGGTGAACGCCGTGAACAACGCCTTTGTCCTTGTGTATCTGTGGGGCTGGAATACCACAATAAGCCGTTTGTCCGGATAGCTTTCCCTAACGGCAGTCAACGTAGCCTTGATTTCCGTGGGGTGATGGCCGTAATCATCCATCACCGTGATGCCCCTGGCTTCCCCTTTGATATCCAGGCGGCGTTTAACGCCCCTGATCTCTTCCAACGCTTTTTTAATGGTGTCAAAAGGGATGTTGAGTTCCAGGCCCGTGGCAATGCCGGCCATGGCATTGAGAATATTATGCTGGCCCCCGATGTTTAAAAGAATATGGCCCAGATCCTGTTTCCCCTTGAATACGTTGAACAGGGATTTACCGTTTTTAAACCGGATGTGCCGTGCCTGCAGTTCTGACTGGGCTGTCATGCCGTAAGTGATGTGCCGCACCGTGATCCTGGGCAAAATGTCCTGGATATGGGGGTCGTCCAAGCAGAGGATGGCAAGGCCATAAAAGGGCACGGAGTTGATAAACTGGACAAAATTGTTTTTTATGTCTTCGATATCCTTGTAAAAATCGAGATGTTCCAGGTCAATATTGGTCACAGCTGCAATGGACGGGGCATATTTAAGAAATGATCCGTCGCTTTCATCTGCTTCGGCCACAATAAATTCTCCTGACCCATGCAGGGCATTGGTGTTCAGCCCCTGGAGCAAACCGCCGATGATTACCGTGGGATCAAGTCCTGCGGTGTTAAGAATCTGGGAGATCATGGCTGTGGTGGAGGTTTTGCCATGGGCCCCTGCCACGGCAATGGCGTATTTGATGCGCATGAGTTCGGCCAGCATTTCAGCCCGGGGGATGATGGGACAGCCCAGTTCTTTTGCCCGGATCACTTCCGGGTTCTGGGATGAAATGGCCGAAGAGGTCACCACCACATTGACATCCTTAATGTTTTCCTTGGCATGGCCCTTGTAAATCACCGCGCCTTTTTCCTTGAGCCGGTCCGTGATGTGGGACAGCTTGAGATCAGACCCGGATATGGTGTAGCCCAGGTTTAACAGCAATTCGGCAATGCCGCTCATGCCGATGCCGCCGATGCCCACAAAGTGTATATGATAATCATGCTGGTACATTGTATTCCCTTTTCGAGCCGTTCGCCCCTATAATACGGTCGGCAATGAGGTCTGCGCCATGGGGCATGGCAAGCGCCTTCATGGTGTCTGCCATGTCGGCTCTTTTCTTGGTATTGTGTTGCAGGTCCTCAATGGCTGCCAATAGCGTCTCACCTGTCAAGTCCTTGTCCGCAATCATGATGCAGGCGCCCTGGTCTGCCAGAAATCTTGCGTTTGCGGTCTGGTGGTCGTCTGCCGCATAGGGGTAGGGGACCAGGATGGCGGGTTTTCCCTTGATGCACAGTTCTGAGACCGTTCCGGCGCCTGCCCGGCTGATGACCAGGTCTGCCCGGTCCTGGATGGCGGGCATATCGTAGAAAAAGGCTGCGGCCTGGTGCCGGATATCCCCGTCACCATAAAATTGCTGTATCTGTGCCTCGGCATTTTTGCCGGTCTGGTGGATGATGAAAAGCTGACGGGTCTCTTTCATCATTGCCACGGCATCAGTGAATGCCTTATTTATGGAGGCCGCACCCTGGCTGCCCCCGGTGACAAGAATGAGAAAATCATCTTCGTTTATCCGGTCAACAACACTTTCATCCGTCCTGATGTTTTCCAGAGGCGTGCTTAAAGGGCGGCGTACCGGGTTGCCCACCAGAAAGGTGGTGTCATTTTCCGGCATGCCATCTGTCTCTTTAAAAGAGATAAACCGGGTCCGGGCAATTTTGGACAGCATGCGGTTGGTCATGCCGGGAAAGGCATTCTGCTCATGGATGGCTGTGTTCCTGAAAAGGATACGCCCGGCCAGAACCAGGGCAAAGGATGAAAATCCGCCCACGCCCAAAATGAAATCCGCCCTGAACGCAATGATGATGGCCAAAGCCTGGATCAGGCTGATGCCCACAAGGCCGGCTGACCAGACCTTTGCAAAAATGTTTTTCCCCTTTATGGGGCTGGAAATAATCGACTTATGGGCAAATCCGTACCGGGCAAGGGTGTCTGTTTCAAAGGGTGCGCTGGTGCCCACAAAAAGAATTTTTGTGGACGGGTCTTTTTCCATCAGGGCCTGGGCCACGGCAATGCCCGGAAACAAATGGCCCCCTGTTTTTCCGCCGGCGATGATGACATGTTTATTTGCTGTCTGATTATTTGCTACCATGGTTTGCCGACGCTCCTATGTTCATTAAAATACCCATGGCTGCCATATTGATGATCAGCGATGTCCCGCCGTAGGAAATAAAGGGCAGGGTCAGACCCTTGGTGGGCAAAAGACCTAAGGTTACGCCCGTGTTGATGATTACCTGAAGTCCCAGGTACAGGGTGATGCCCGTGGCTGTCATGGCCCCGAAAAAGGTGTCTGTCTGCCGGGCAATGCGGGTACCGGTGTGAAGAATGAGCCCGTAAAGAACCAGGATCGCGGTCACTCCGATAAGGCCGAGTTCTTCGCCAATGATGGAGAAAATAAAATCCGTATGGGGTTCGGGCAGAAAGTGCATCTTCTGCATGGAAAGCCCGATACCCTTGCCGAACAGACCGCCTGATCCAAAGGCCTTAAGGGAGTTGGTGAGCTGCCACCCGTTGCCGAGAGGGTCATCCCAGGGGTGCAGGAATCCGATGATCCGCTCCAGCCGGTAATCGACCTTGAAAACCAGAAAGTATGCCACCCCGGAAACAATCAGAGGCAACGGGCTGAGCAGGTAAAGCAAGGGCACGCCTGCAGTGAACATCATTCCCCAGCAGATCATGCCCATGACCACGATTGTGCCGAAATCGGGCTGGCACAGGATGAGTGCGGCCATGAGGCCGAACACCATGGCATGGGGAAAAACACCAATGAAAAATTCCTGCAGTTTTCCTATTTCCTGTTTTTTGGACAGGGAGTAGGCCATGAAAAGGATCATGGCAATCTTGGCAAACTCTGCGGGCTGGAATACGAACAATCCGAAATCAAGCCAGCGCCTGGCATTGTTGGCCTTAATGCCCAGGGCCGGGCTAAGGACGGCAACCAGAAGGCCGATGGCCGCAAACAAGATGATATAAGCCATGTTTTTGTATAATTTGTAAGGCAAAGAAGCGGTGGCATACATGATGCCGAGGCTGACAAACAGGAATATGGACTGGCGTTTCAGGTAATAAAACAGGGTGTTATGCTCATCCATGGAGATGGAGCAGGAGGCGGAATACACCATGACCAGGCCAATGCCGCTGAGAATGAGCACCGGGAAAAGAATGGTTTTTTCCCTGAAAAAGGGATGGAGACGACCCGGGATGTATTCGCCGCCACGCAGGGTGTCAGTCATGACAGACCTCCTGAATTGGAACAATCGCGTTGACAATGCGGGCAAAATCCTTTCCCCGTTCCTGGTAATTGGCATAGAGATCAAAACTTGCACAGGCCGGGGATAAAAGTACCACATCTCCTTTATCTGACAGGCTAACCGCCTTGTTAACGGCACAGCTCATGTCCTGGCAGGCGTATGCGGGGCAGACGCCTTCAAAGGTCTCCATGATGTGGCCGGCAGCTTCGCCCATGCCGATAACCGCTTTGGCCCGGGCTTTAACTTCAGGCACCAGGGGCGCAAAATCAAGGCCCTTTTCCCTGCCCCCGAGGATAAGAATGACACCGGATTCAAAGGATTCCAGGGCGCGAAGCACTGCATCCACGTTGGTGGCTTTGGAGTCGTTGTAGAAGCGGATGCCGTCAACCTCCCGGACAAAGGCGATGCGATGGTCCGACAGGGTAAACTCAGTTAAGGCCTGTCTGATACCTGCCATGGAGGCACCGCAGCTTAATGCCGCAAGGGCGGCTGCCGCAGCATTTTCCCTGTTATGCATGCCGGGAAGCCCGGCCAGTGTGTCTGCCGAAAGGATTTCGTTGATTTTTTTGTTCCGGATATCGATTCCCATCTTGTGAACCCTTGCTCCCCAGGTCACAGGGCCGGTGGATGAAAATTCAAGGATACCGGCGCAAATAGCTTTCGTCCGTGTTGAAAAATCTTTGATGGAGGCGTTAACCACGGCAGTATCCAGGGCTGTCATGTTTTTAAAAACAGACCATTTTGAATCGGCGTAAGCCGCAAAATCCGGATACCGGTCCAGGTGATCCTGGGCAATATTGAGAAGTGCTGCCACATCAGGCCGGAAGGTATCCGCAAGATCAAGCTGGAAAGAAGAAATTTCGGCGACAACAACATCCCTGGGGCTGTCCTGCATGAGATATTCCACCAGGGGGGTGCCGATATTTCCGCCCACAAAGCAGGAAATCCCTGATGCCTCAAGCATGGCTGCCACAAGTTCCGTGGTGGTGGTTTTTCCGTTGGTGCCTGTTATTGCGATGACCGGCGTGGTGTTGTACAGGGCAAAAATATCAAGTTCCCCTTTTACAGGCACACCCTTATCCTTGGCTGACCTGATGAACGGCATGTCTAAGGGAATGCCGGGGCTTGGGAGAATAGCGGACGCCTTGTCAAACATCTTCTGGTTATGGCTGCCGATCATTACCGGGATGCCCAATTTTTTTAAGGCTGCAGCTTCTCTGGTCTTTGTCCCGTCAATGTCCGTAGCCGCCACGCAGTGTCCACGAGAGTTCAAAAACCGGGCCATGGAAAGCCCACAGGCTCCTAAACCCACAACCAGTTTATATGTTTCAGTAAAGTTTGGCATCTTATCTTATTTTCAATGTGCTTAGGGCCAGGGTAGCCAGGGTGATGGAAATAATCCAGAACCGGACAATCACTTTGGATTCATGCCAGCCTTTTAATTCAAAATGGTGGTGCAAAGGAGCCATTCTGAAGATTCTCTTGCCATGGGTGATTTTAAAATAGGCGACTTGAAGAATTACGGAAACGGCTTCCATGACAAAAAGCCCGCCCACCAGCATCAGCATGATCTCCTGTTTAGTGACCACGGCAATGGTGCCAAGTATGGCCCCAAGGGGGATGGAACCGGTGTCGCCCATGAAAACTTGGGCCGGATGGGCATTGAACCATAAAAATCCCATACCTGCGCCTGCCAGGATGCCGCAGATTACAGATACTTCACCGGCTGCAGGAATATGCCGGACATGCAGATACTGGGCAAATTCGGCATGACCGGCCACATAGGCAAACAGCATATATGTCACTGAAGCCACGACAAAAGGGCCGATGGCCAGTCCGTCCAAACCATCCGTAAGGTTCACGGCATTGGAGGTGCCCACAATAACCAGACAGGCAAAAGGGATATAAAAAACGCCTAAATTAATGGCCACGTTTTTGAAAAAAGGTACCGTGAGCACGGCATTGTAGTCCGGGCTGCGGTAAATTAGAAAACCGATGAGCAGGCCCGAAAGGATCTGGAAAAGGAATTTTCTCTTGGCCGTGAATCCCATATTCCTTTTTTTCATCAGAGACAGGTAGTCGTCAAAAAAGCCGATGGCGCCGAAAAGCAGGGTGGTGAGCAGCAATATTCCCACATAGGGGTTGGTGAAGTTTCCCCATAAAAAGGTGGAAACAAAAATGGAAAACAGGATCATGATGCCGCCCATGGTAGGGGTTCCCTGTTTTTTTAAGTGGGACTGCGGGCCGTCGGTCTGGATGATCTGGCCGAAATGCATAACCTGCAGCTGCCGGATCACAAACGGGCCGAGAACAACGCAGATGATAAAGGCGGTCAGTCCCCCGTATATGGTGCGGAAGGTAATATATCGAAAAATATTGAAAAGGGTATAGTGCTCGTGCAACGGGTATAAAAACTGGTAAAACATTAGATCAGTCCGCCTTTTTTGAAGGTATTTCTTCAAGTGCCGGGATCAGCGTTTCCATGGCCATGCCCCTGGACCCTTTGAGCAGCACCCAAGTTTCGTGTTTTGTTGATTTTTTAAGGGTATCCCCCAATTCCTGTTTGGACCCCATGACGATGCGTGCATCCGGGTATCCTTTTTCCAGAGCACCCTCCCGGATCTGGGCGACCTGGGTGCCGAACAGCAAAAGTTTTGCCGGTGAAAGCGTTGCCACCAGGTGACCCACCTGCCGGTGGTGCAGTTGGGTCTGATCTCCCAGTTCCAGCATGTCACCGAGCACGGCAATACCCCGGTTACTTCCGGCCAGCCGGTTTAAGACCTTCAGGGCCTGGTCCATGGAACAGGGGTTGGCATTGTAGGTGTCGTCAATGAGGTGAAGACCGTTGCCTAGATGCTTTAACTGCATTCTGCCCTTGACCGGGACAAACGCTTCAAGTCCTTGGGCAATATCTGTTTCATCGATGCCTGCTGCCTTGCTTAAGGCTGCAGCTGCGGCTGCATTAAAGGCCATGAATATTGCCGGGGAGGGCACCGTGTATTGGCGGGTATGCCCATCCATGGCAAGGGAAAAGGCAATGCCGTGATCTGTTGTGTTGATTTCCGACAAACGTACATCGCTGTTGCTTTGCGTGCCGAAAAGCATTGTTTTGGCTATGTTCGGGTTTTCCCTTGCCCCCTGAACAAGAATCTCAAGTCTTGGGTCATCGGCAAAAATAATGGCTGTGCCGCCGGGGTTAAGGCCTTGAAAAATTTCAGCTTTGGCCCGGGCCACATTATCCAGTGAGCCCACACCTTGCATATGTGAACCATGGGTGTTGGTGACCAGGGCAATGTCGGGCCGGGCAATGGCGGTGAGCCGGGCGATTTCGCCCGGGTTGCTCATGCCCATCTCCACCACGGCCCATTCATGGATATCAGCCAGCCTGAGCAGGGTAAGGGGCAGGCCGATTTCATTGTTCAGGTTACCCTGGGTGGCCAGGGTGTCATGGTGCCGGCAAAAGATATCCTGGGCCATTTGCCGTGTGGATGTTTTTCCGTTCGATCCTGTCAGGGCGGCGATTCGTGCATTTGAGCGCATTCTATGATACCGGGCCAGATTCCCTAAAGCGGCCAGGGTGTCCGGTACTTCAAAAAAGCAGATGCAGGGTTTGTTCATCAGACGTTTCTGAGTTACATCAAGGGTGTTGAGGTAGCCCTGCCTGACAACAAACGATAGGATTCCCTTTTCTGCCAGGTCCGGAATAAATTTGTGTCCGTCGAAACGTTCCCCAGCCAACGCCAAGAAGACCATATCAGGGGAGATGGTTCTTGAATCTGTGCCGATTCCTTTGAAAATCATGGCATCGGCATGGATTTTTTGTCCCAAAGCGGTTACAGCATCACACCCAAGGGCATTGGAAAGATCCGTAAGGTCCCATGGCCTGGGCGTCAATGCGTTGGTGCAGGCCTTGATTAAATGTTCCTTGTCGTCAAAATGAATGGTGCCTGCATTGGTGATCTGGTATGTTTCATGACCCTTGCCTGCAGCCACGATAATGTCCCGGGGTTTTGAAATTTCAACGCTTAAAGCCAGGGCTTTGGCCCTGTCTGTCATCCGGAGATATCCTTTTTTAAAGGCATTTGATTCGCAAGCATCAATCTGTTTAAATCCCTGGGCACGGATACCGTCTATGATTTCGTCCACAATGGCGTCCGGGTCTTCGGTTCGCGGGTTGTCCGAGGTGACAATGGCGATGTCCGAGTATCTGCAGGCAATGACACCCATGGGGCCGCGTTTGGTGCGGTCCCTGTCTCCGCCACACCCAAACACCGTGATCAGCCGTGCAGGGGCGCGACGGGCAAGGGTTTTCAGGATGGATTCCAGGGCATCCGGGGTGTGGGCGTAATCCACAAAGATATGCCGGTTCAGTTCCGTGGAAAGTTTTTCAAGCCGGCCCGG
This sequence comes from Desulfobacter postgatei, assembly GCA_003252055.1. Lineage (GTDB taxonomy): Bacteria > Desulfobacterota > Desulfobacteria > Desulfobacterales > Desulfobacteraceae > Desulfobacter > Desulfobacter postgatei_B. The sequence goes on from QKDP01000233.1 coordinate 12,575, forward strand.
TACCCGTTCAAGGGCAGCAATGCCCCGGGCAATGGATTCAGGGCAGATACCAGTGGCTGAAGCCGCACCTGCCGCACATAAGATGTTTTCCAGGTTGAAGCGCCCCGTGAGCACCGAATGCATGGGCGCCTGTACACCGCTGAAATCCAGGGTGGCTTTCAGACCATGGATGTCATCTGTAATGTCAATTGCCCTGATATCGGCTTGATGATCTGCACTGACCCGGATCATGGGCAGGTCAAGGCTGTCTGCCAGCCGGGTGCCGTACTCATTATCAATGTTGATAACAGCCTTGCCCCGGGTCCCGTCCCCAAAGGGGCCTAGGTACCCGGTGAACAGGGTTGTCTTGCAGGCAAAATAATTTTCTAATCCGTCATGGTAATCCAGATGGTCGTGGGTGAGGTTGGTGAACACGGCTGCATTAAAATCGCACCCATCCACCCGGTGCTGGTCCAGACTGTGGGAGGAGACCTCCATGATGACATGGGTGACACCGGCAAGTTTCATGTCGTGCATGGTTTTTTGCAGGCACACCGCATCCGGGGTGGTGATGGGGTTGTCAATGGTGGTGCCCGGATATCTGATATTTATTGTGCCAATGACACCGCAGGTGATCCCGCAGGTCTGGTAAATCTGTTCCAGAAGCCAGGTCGTGCTGGTTTTACCATTGGTTCCGGTGATACCCACAAGCACCAGATCTTTTGATGGATGACCGAAAAAGTTGCCAGCGGCAATGGCCGTATCTTTGCGGGTGTCCTTTGAAAGCACAATATGCAGGGCCTGTTCCCGGGGCAGCCCCGGAGGGATTTTTTGGGCCAGAACCGCTGCGGCCCCTTTGTCAAAGGCCTGGGCAATATAATCATGGCCATCTGCGGTATGGCCGTCCACGGCAATGAATAACGCGCCCTGGACCACCTGCCTGGAATCGCAGGTGATATCGGTGATGGAGGTGCTGCCAATGCCTGCTCGTTCCTGCTCAGGCGTGAGAACGGCTTTAGTTGTGTTCAGGATTTCAGTCAGCTGCATGGGACACCTCCCGGGGTAATGCCGCGACCATGTCTGTGTTGGGCGCAATGTTCAGATAGTTAAAGGAGCGGGCCATGATATCCTTGAAAGCCGGTGCAGCCACAATGCCGCCGTAATGATTTTGTTTGGGCTCATCCACCACCACCAGAATGGCTAAGGCCGGGTTGTCAAAGGGGGCAAAACCTGCAAATGCCGCAGTGAACCTGGAATGGGAATATCCTTTTTTGCCTTTGGCTGCTTTCTGGGCTGTACTGGTTTTGCCGCACACCCGGAAGCCGGGGATGGCTGCCTTGGTCCCTGTGCCTTTCTCCTGGACCAC
>QKDP01000339.1 GCA_003252055.1 Desulfobacter postgatei
GGTCAAGGCTATGGAGCGCCATGAGGGAGATATCCTGGTCTTTCTGCCCGGTGCCGCAGCCATCCGGACCCTTGCTGAGAAACTGAATGAAACATTTCAACAGGATCCTGCTGTAAAAGTTATCCCTTTGTTCGGCAGCCTCTCGTTCAGGGACCAGAAAGTTGCCATTGAGCCGGCACCATCGGGAAACAGGAAAATCGTTCTGGCCACGCCCATTGCAGAGACATCCCTGACCATCCAGGGTATCCGGGTGGTGGTGGATTCAGGCCTGGTCAACCAGCCTGAGTTTTCACCGGGCCGGGGCATGACCCGGCTTGAAACCCGGCCTGTGTCCAAAGCATCTGCAGACCAGCGCCGGGGCCGGGCCGGCCGCACCGCACCGGGCATCTGTTACCGGTTGTGGCCCCAATATGTGCACCAGGGCCTGGTGCCGTTCAACCGCCCGGAAATCCTCAACGCGGATCTGGCCCACCTGGTCCTTGAACTCTCCCTTTGGGGGGTGCGCGATCCGTCTGAACTCAAGTGGCTGGACACCCCTTCCCCCGGTCCTGTTGCACCGGCAAAGGATCTGCTTGTTTCCCTGGGCGCCCTGGACCATGGGGGTGCAATCACTGCCCACGGCCGGGAAATGGTGGTTGCCGGCATCCACCCCCGGCTGGCCCATATGATTCTTCAGGCCAAAGAGATGGGCCACGGTTTTTTAGGATGCTGCTTGTGCGCACTGGTTGAGGAAAAGGATATTGCCTCCCTGGAACATAGACGCCGGGACCCCGATATCCTACTGCGCCTGGAGATGCTGGCCAACCTGTCACACCCCAAAGCCCGGAAAAGAGATTTTCCCCACCGGGAACGGGCATTATCCATCCTGACCCAGGCCCGGCGTCTTGCGTCACTGTTCGATATTCAAGACCGGGACATGGATGTGAATGCAGCAGGAAGGCTTTTGGCCCAGGCTTTTCCGGACCGGGTGGCGGCAAAGCGCAGTGCCGGGTCTTTGTCCTTTCTCACCGCCAAAGGCAATGGTGTGTTTTTTGACACGGAAAACACCTTGTCTGCCCGTGATTTTATTGTGGCCGTTGAGGTAGACGGCCAGGCAAAAAATGCGCGCATTTTTCTGGCCGCAGCCCTGGACCGGGTGGATTTGGAAAATGATTTTTCTAAGGAACTGGTGACACAGGACGTTGTGGAATGGGACCAGGGAAACGGTTCCCTAAAGGCTGTCAGGCAAACCCTGTTCGGACGGATTGTTGTCAGTCAAAAACCTTTACCTGCACCGGATCCGGAAGCTGTGAAATCGGCCATAATCCAGGGGCTCAGGGAAAGCGGCCTTCAGAGACTTGACTGGCAGGAAAAAACCATCAATTTCAGGCACAGGGTGATTTTTCTGAAAAGCATTGCCAATGCCTGTCCGGATTTTGACCGGTTTCCAGATGTGGGGGATACGGCGCTGACAGATGCATTGGCAGACTGGCTTGGCCCTTTTCTTTCCGGGGTAACCTCTGCGGCCGGGTTAAAGCGCCTGGACCTGGACGCTGCCGTAAAAGCGCTTTTTACCTGGGATCAGTTAAAAATGGTGGACCGGCACGCCCCCACCCATATCCGGGTGCCCTCCGGATCTGCCATCCCCATCCGGTATGCGGACAAAAACGGGGCTTTGGAATCACCGGTGCTTGCGGTCCGGATCCAGGAAGTGTTCGGCATGGCCGCCACCCCTGTGATTGCCGCAGGCCAGGTGCCGTTGACCCTTCACCTGCTCTCCCCTGCATCCCGGCCGGTTCAGATCACAACCGACCTTGCGCATTTCTGGGCACATACCTACCAGGAAGTAAAAAAGGATCTCATGGGACGTTATCCCAAGCATTACTGGCCCCAGGATCCGCATACTGCCCAGGCTACGGCCAGGGCCAAACCCAAAACCCCAAGCAGTGTCTAAAAAAATGACAAATGATAAAAACAAGCGCCGGCCAGGGTTCAACACCGGATTCCACGCCCTGTTTTCCAGGATCGGTTTTAAACTGATTGTACTGATCCTCTGTGTTCTGATGTTCTCCATGGGATCGCTGGCCTATCTGGCAACCGAACTGATGGTCGAATTCGGGGAGTACAGTGTCGGGATCAATGAAAAACACATCCGGGAAAAAACGACGCTGTTCCTTTCCCGAATTATGGAGGAACAGACCAGGCGCTATGAAAACAGTTTCAGTAAAATCAGCCTATCTTCGGCCTTGATTGCCCGCCAGGCAGCCATCCTCCTTGATCAAAAGCTCTTTTTAACCACCGAAGAAACAAAAGAGCGATCTTCACGCAGCAATTTTCAACCGGATCTGTTCTTTTTTTCAGATAACCGTTTTTTCTCAAATCCAGCCTCCGACCCGTTTACCGTGCTGTACTGGGGAGACACCCGGGTGTCTCCGGAAATCAAACATGATATTTCTCTGATGTCCGCCATCTGGCCTTTGCTCTCAACGGTCAAAGACCGGAGCCCGGAGTCCGAAGCCGTTTATGTGGTCACGGAAACAAGCTTCACGCTCTATTATCCCAACACACACATGGTGGAGAAACTCAAACCCATTCAGGAATACGAAATCAAAGACGGTATCTGGTACCGGATGGCCCGCCCGGAAAACAATCCCGGCCGGGAGACCGTCTGGACCCCGGTCTACCAGGATGAAGCCGGAAAAGGACTCATGACCTCTGCCGTCACCCCCATCTACGGAGAACACGGCGATTTTCTGGGGGTGGCGGGTATTGACGTCACCCTGGACCGGATGATTGAGGAAATTCTGGGCAACCATTCGCCGGGGCATGATCCAGGCACGGGCATGTTTTCATTTATTATAGACCGCCAGGGCCGCATCATTGCCTTTCCCGGGGAGCAGTCAGCTGTTTTCGGCCTGCCCCCCCGGCCGACGGATATCGGATACGGAGACCTGCTCGGGCAAACCCTTCTGGATTCTCAATACGAGCCGGTCAGGAACATTGCCGGGGACATTGCTTCAGAAAAACGAACCATTCACCGCCTGGAACTTGACCATGGTCCGATACTGCTGTCATCACGGGTCATTCCCTCCACCGGATGGCATCTGTGCATTGTCACACCGGAATCCTTTATTTTGTCCTCGGTCAGGCAGACCCGGCAAGCCATTGAAGCGGCGGTGGACAACATGAATCTGCAGTTCCGGGAAATGATCTTCCTTTTTCTGCTGATCTGTGTGGTGTGTATTGTTATTTTTTTAAGCAAACAGGTCATCTTTCCTATGAACCGGCTGATCCAGGGCGCGGGAAGGGTCAGGGACGGGGATTTCTCCGTCCGCCTTGAACCGGCCGGCAGGGATGAGATGGGCCGGCTGATCCGGATGTTCAATACCATGGTCGGGGAACTGGAAAAATCCAGCATCCGGGAAAAAGAACAGACCCGGGCCCTGGAGCAGCGCGTCCGGGAAAGGACCCGGGAACTCTACAATATAAACATCGAGCAGGCCCATACCTTGGCCCGGTTGGAAGAAGAGTCCCGGGAACGCAACGAGATCCAGAAGGAACTGGAAAAATCCCAGGCCAGGTACAGGGATATTTTCCAGTATGCCGTTGAAGGCATTTTTCAGTCCACGCCGGATAACCGGCTGCAGAACGCCAATCCGGCCATGGCCCGGATATTTGGATTTGACTCCCCTGAGCAGATGCTGGAACAGGTGACGGACAT
>QKDP01000378.1 GCA_003252055.1 Desulfobacter postgatei
CTCTCAATTTTCTTGATGACATCTTTTGACAGCCCGGTTTCATTGGCCATGGCGTCCAGGCTGATTTTTTTGTCCAGCCTGGCGCGCTTGATCCGGACGCCTACGTGGGTAACTTCCTTCTTTTTAGCCACACGATCTCCAATAGTTTGAGGATGATCAAACTCCATCTTTGACTGAGCGCTCGTTCAGCGCCGATGGACTAAAAAATACCTAACGTTCACTTACTCTACAACTTCAATCCAGCCTTCGGTATCTTCGGCTTTTCCGTACTGAATGGCGGTTACGGTATTATAAAATTTCATGCATGTGTCACCGGGCTTGCCATTTCCGATATTAATGACCCGGTCTTTATAGCGGATCTCTCCCACAGGGGAAACAACAGCAGCGGTTCCGGAGCCGAACATTTCCTGCAACGTGCCGTTGTCAGCAGCGGCAATGACCTCATCAATGCTGATCTTGCGTTCACTGACCTTTATGCCCCATTTTTTGGCCAGCTCAATGACTGAAAAACGGGTAATGCCGGGCAGGATGCTGCCGTTCAGCATCGGGGTAATCAGTTCGTCATTGATCAGAAAGAAAATGTTCATGGCCCCGACTTCTTCAATATATTTGAGCTCTATGCCATCCAGCCACAGCACCTGATTATATCCTTCTTTTTTGGCCTCTTCCCCGGCCAGAAGGCTGGCTGCATAGTTTCCCGGGGTTTTGAACTCGCCGACACCGCCGCGTACGGCCCTGACATGGTCCTCGCAGACCCAGATTTTTACAGGCTGCAGACCCTGGGCATAGTATGATCCCACAGGGGAGAGAATGATAAAAAACTTGTATGTATAGGATGCCCTGACACCAAGGTAGGGATCGGTGGCTATGATGGTGGGCCGGATGTATAAAGACGTTCCCATGGTTTCGGGAATCCAGGCCTGCTCAATCTTGAGCAGTTTTTTAAGCGCATCCATGACAAAATCGATATCAATTTCAGGAATGCAAAGGCCCTGGCAGGAACGGTTCATGCGGGCAAAATTATCACGGGGCCTGTAGAGCTGAATTTTGCCGGCTTCCGTTTTATAGGCTTTCAGACCCTCAAATACAGCCTGCCCGTAATGCAGCACCATGCTTGCCGGCGACATGGAAAAATCGCCGTAGGGTTCAATGCGGGCATTGCCCCATCCCTTATCCTTTTCATAATCCATGACAAACATATGGTCGGTAAACACCGTACCAAATCCCAGGTCTTCATCCTTGGGCCGGGTTCCTGGTTCAGATACCCGGGTGACTTTAACCTCCATTACGCCTCCGTTATCAATTCGTTTAACTGTCATTCAACCGGCTTGCCCTGTATTACCGTTATTGTATGTATTTTCAGGGTAATGCCGGTGCGCCGTTCACGGCAAAGCAGCCCATGCTCTGCCGAAAATAGACATATTAGGACAATAATAAATTGAAAGCAAAGATATTTTAAAACGATTTAAAATTTAAAAATTTTGTTGTTGAAGATGTAATTGTATATTAAAATTGTATATCTTTTGTTTATGTTAAAAAATTAAAAATTAATGATTTTAGATGTCTTAGATTTTTTATAAGGCAAAATTATGGAGAAGATTAAATGAAAAAATTGATTATTACTGGTTTGGTTATCGTTTTCTCGGCCACTCTTTTTTCATGCGCAAGCATGCAGACAAATCAGGAGAAGGGAACCGCTATCGGAGCAGGCACTGGTGCTGCGGTTGGCGCAGTTTTAGGTCAGGTTATCGGAAGAGATACAAAATCCACACTGATCGGCGCAGGAATCGGCGCAGCGGTGGGTGGATTGGCAGGCAATCAGATTGGTCGTTACATGGATCGACAAGAACAGGAATTGCGCAATGCAATTGCTGCATCCGAAGAGGCGAGCATCTACAGAGAACAGGATATTTTACGGGCGACATTTAAATCGGAGGCCTATTTCGATTACAATTCCGCCCAACTTAAACCAGGCGCCTATCCTGAACTCAGGCGAATTGCAGATATTTTAAATAGATACCCCCAGACAACTATTGAAGTTGGTGGCCATACGGATTCCAGGGGGTCAGCAGAATATAACCAGAGATTATCGGAACTAAGGGCAAACGCAGTAAAAAATGAATTGATAAATAACGGAGTTTCACCTCAACGTATTAGAGCTGTTGGATATGGGGAATCTCGTCCCATCTCATCAGACGATTCAATGAATCGTAGGGTGGAAATTATCATTGAGCCCATTCGACAAGGTTGATTTTAAATTCTGTATACAAGCCATGGGCTGACCCGGTTTTCACCGTGGTCAGCCCACAACGAAAGCTCCCTTATTGGGACTGTCCGAATGAGTTAAACAGTTTATTCACTGCATCCGCAACCTTTGCCTCATCTGCCAGGTGGGGGATGGTGATCTGGTCGCCATTGGGATTTTGGGCATTGTAGGCAACCGCCACTTCCCTGGCATTGGGATTGCCGGCCCAGTTTCTTCTGGCCACCCCGCCCATGACATCCCAGAGCATGGCGGATTTGATGATTGAATCCACGCGTTCGCTGCCGTCCAGCACCAGGCCGAACCCGCCGTTGATGGCCTTGCCGATACCGGTGCCCCCGCCGTTGTGCAGTGCCACCATGCTCATGCCCCTTGCTGCATTGCCGGCAAAGCAGTGGGTGGCCATGTCGGCGCACACATTGGAACCGTCATAGATATTGGCGGTTTCCCTGAACGGGGAATCCGTGCCGCCGGGGTCATGGTGGTCCCGGCCCACCATGATGGGGGCGGACACCTCACCGGTTCTGACCATTTCATTGAATTTCAGGGCAATGGATACTCTGCCTGCCGCATCCTGGTATAAAATCCGGGCCTGGGACCCGACCACCAGTCTGTTTTGTTTAGCATCCCTGATCCACACGTAATTGTCCCGGTCATAGGACCGGCGATCCGGATCAATGCAGGACATGGCTGCCCCATCGGTTTTATCCAGATCTTCGGGTTTGCCGGAAAGGCATACCCAGCGGAAGGGGCCGTACCCGTAATCAAAAATCGGCCCCATGATATCTTCAAAATAGGATGGATAAACAAATCCGTCCTTGGCATCCACCCCGTTTTTGGACACCTGGGTGACACCGGCATCAAACACCGCCTTTAAAAAGGCATTGCCATAATCAAAGAAATAGGTGCCTTTAGCCGTGAGTTTTTGGATCAGTTCATAGTGCTGTTTCAGGCTGTCATTGACCAGGCGTTTGAACCGCGCCCTGTCTTTGGCCAAAAGTTCGGTGCGTTCCTCGAAAGTCAGGCTGACCGGACAATACCCGCCGTCATACACCACATGGCATGAGGTCTGATCGGACAAAAGATCCACTTTCAGATCTTTTTTGATCAAAAAATCAAGCAGGTCCACGATGTTGCCGTGAAACGCAATGGAGGTGTTCTCCTTTGCTTTTACAGCAGCCTTAGCTGTCTGGTAAACTGTTTTAAGGTCATCGGAAACCACATCTACCCAGCCCTGCTCATGCCGGGTTAACACCCTGGAGTAATCCACCTCTGCGATGATGGAGGCTGCCCCTGCAATTTTAGCCGCCTTGGGCTGGGCCCCGCTCATGCCGCCAAGGCCGGATGAAACAAAGAGCAGGCCTGCCAGGTTCCCGTCCGCCGGGACCCCGCACATCTGCCGCCCGGCATTGAGAAGTGTGTTGTAGGTACCG
>QKDP01000022.1 GCA_003252055.1 Desulfobacter postgatei
CTGGCGCGTAGACGTTTTGGTTCAATCTGCTCTTTCAGCCAATCGTCTATGTAACAAAAGCTCCAAACAACAAAATCTTCTACCAACATAGCTCACCTCCAAATGATTGCTGATCCTTGTCATATCAATTTTAATCATGGTGAGCTGTGACGCTATATCTAAATTATTAAAAGTTGAGCATGACGTGAAGCTCGGAGGTAAGTTCTACGAATCAAGGGGTCGGGCGTTCGAATCGCTCCGGGCGCGCCACAAAAAAACAAGGGTTTTCAGGTTTTTGCTTGAAAGCCTTTTTTATTTGGCTTCTGATTTGCCCACACATATCCCCCATTTTTCAAGCGCTGTCGGCTAAAAATACTTTTCGGAAACCCCAGCTTTTTATTATAATTCGGCCCTTTTTCTTGAGGTCTATACCACCAGATGGGTTAAGGGATAAACTTTGCTAAGGGCCCCAATCGAATTCAATGATTCGAGCAAACTTGCGGTCAGTTCCAATATTTACGTGGTGATAAAGGATACTTTCAGGCCCAACACGCCCGCCCATATCATAGTTAAAAGTTGTAACCGCCCGATGTCTGAGCCAGTAGCCAATATGAACCGGGCCGGCCGCATCGTAACAGGAGTGAAAGTGAATGAATTCTTCCTGTGGCGGTGGCCTTGTGGCCCACCAAGCGGCAGGAATATCCCTGTCAAAAATCGGGTACATACGATCACCTTTTGCCGATGGCAACGGTATATCCCGCGGCAGGGTTGTTTGAATGGCCTCGCCTTCATAGAGCTTGGCACCGTCGGGTAAATCTTTGGTGTAAAACTGGCGTTCATTACGGCAAATGAAATCCATACGGCTGAAATCGATGGGATCTGCAGGTTTAAAGTAGTACCCGACAAACGGTCCAATATGGACTTGACGCCCATCTGCAACAAAGCGGAGTGTTGCATAATAACCACGGGGGATTTTTGCCGGTTCCTGGCTCTGCTGCCCGCTGCTGCAGGCGGCGAGCAAACAGATCGATGCGATCAAGCCGTATTTAATCGGCAGATTCATTTTTCTGCCACAACCGGCCAATCATGACGACCCCGCCAACAAACATCACGACCAATAAGACAAGTCCGGCGGCAGCACTGTTTAACAATCCATCCAGCGTTAACGGGCCAATATTGGTTGGTAAATAAAGCATTGGAATTAGGGCTTCATGAAAATTGGCAAAAACGGCGGTGCCGGCAAAACCGCCCAGTAAGGCGAAAATAGCATCCCCCCGACCTTCCCCGGCAGCAGCCCAGCAGGTTCCAGGACAGTATCCGGTCATTCCCCAGCCGAGCCCGAAAATAATCGCAGCCAGACCGGTGGCCACGATACTGGTGGGCAGCGGCATGAAGCGACCGATGCCGGCCAGCTTCAGTCCAAAGACCCCGATAGCGGAGAATATCACTGCAAGTAGCATAAACTGGGGAATTTGTGGTTCGATCATTAAATGGGCTTTGGCCATCTTATCTGAGTTTGTCGCCCCGACCCTCTGAATGACAAAGCCAAAGGCGATTCCGGCTATGAGTCCAAGCAAGACTTTTTCCATGGGTTTACCTCCTTTTTTGTTTGCCATAGATGAGACGGCTCGTCAGCATGGCCACGCCGAAAATCAAGACGCCGAAATAGAGTGCGCTGACGGCCAGCTGCGCCGATCCGGATATAAACAAACCGAGCGTACACCCACCTGCCAGCCGTGAAGAGAAAAGGATCAAGAAACCGCCTATAAACGTGACGACATAGCGCAACAGGCGCCCCGGCCCGAATTTTTTCTCCCAGATTTCGGGCACATCCCGGACCGGCTGGGGAAAGGTCCGGCCGGCGATGAATCCACCGATGCCCATGCCAAGCACAAACGCCAGCAGCCATGATCCGGGTCCGGGGATCGCCTGGTAATGTGCTTTAGACGCGACATAGTCGGGTGCCACGGCCTGGAGCAAACCTTTCAGGGCACTCACGAAACCACTCGACGAAGCCGGGGGACCGAAGGTGGCAAAAATGAATACAATGATGCCGGCCAGTGCGAGTGCTGCCGGATAAATATTCCAATAAACGGATGTGTTATTATTTTTCATGGCTGTCATCCTCCACAGGAAATGTATCCGCCGGTGCTTTTAGAACCGGCTTCCGATTTTTTTTGATTCGTAACAGGGGCGCCTTTGGAGACGGCCTTCGCACTGGCCCCGGGCAACCCGCCCAACAGTTGGTGGGTTTGTACCTCGACGGGGAAGAAGAGGCTGTTGTTGCCCCATTCGAACCAGGATGAATCATAGAGGGATACGTTTTCAAATCCCATCAGGCGCAGGATGAAATATGAAAAGGAGCCGCGGCGTCCGGAGTGACAATAGGTGATTACGCTGCGGTTAGGGTCCAACCCGGCATATAGCGCCTGCAGCTCGGCGTAGGTCTTGACCGCCTTATTTTTCCCTTCGACCCAATTTTGTTTGTAGTCGATGTTGTAGGCCGTGGGTATATGGCCAGTTTTCAACGGCTTGCCGTCCAGGCCCGCGTCGAGTTTGGTGCCCAGGTATTCATCCTCTGAACGGACATCCAGGATCTGGTAAAAAGGATCTCCCAGTCGGGTCTGGATAAACGCGCCATCTGCCCAGCGATCCATGCGCAACTCCTTCACGGGCGCCTGGTAGAGTACCGGTGTGGCCTGGCGCGGCTCGGCATCGGTTTTAAAGCCAGCTTCAACCCACGCTTCGATTCCCCGTTCCAGAACCATTTTGCGGTTGTGTCCCAGTACATCCAGCACCCAGAAAAGATAAGATGAGGTGGCTCCGCCGTCCCGTTCCACGGTGTCGTAAATAACCACAGTGTCGTCGCGCGCGATACCGGCTTGGCCCAGTATCTCCTGGGCCCGGTCAACCCCGACAAATACGCTGCCGATGCCGCGTGCCGTGGCCGTCTCCTGAAATTGTTTCCATTCCAGGCAAATCGAACCTGGAATAAAAGCATTTTTGAGGTATTTTTTTTCCCGTACGTCGACGATGACCAGGTTGGGCTCGTTGATGTGGCTGTTCAGCCACTTGGCGTCAACCAGAAAATTTTCATTGGGATAGAACCTGGTTGCGACGTCCTGAGCTGAAACCAGAGCCCAGAACACGCCCAGGACCAACATTACGGCAATAATACTGAGTCGAACAAAATGGTTTTGTTTCATGAATCCGGTACCTCCTTTTTAACGATCAAGAATTTCGAGAACACGGTTGATTTTGTTCACTATACATAGATTAAAATGAAAAAGCAAAAAACCATTTTGAATTTGGCCGAGTTACTGCGGTATACCCGGTATCACCGGTTGCCCGGGCCGATGACAAATCAGATTTCAATCCGGGTACCGGTGGCAAACACATTAATGGGGCGCGCCATTTTGCGGGACATGTACGCCGGTGCATCAGAGCCCGTGCAGTGGCCGGTATAATAAGTTGTGCCACCATAGGATGACAGTTCATTGACCAGAATGTCCAGGCGGCTGTCCGGTTCAGTGACCCGGGTTATGCGATTATACAGGTGGAATCCACCGATCACATGGTCAATATGATCCCGGCCTGTGCGGGTAAGGACCGTATCAATCATATTTCCCATGCCCGAGTGGGCGCATCCGGTGAACAGGACCGAGGTGCCGTCTTCCACGATCAGCATGGCCAGTTCATGGGAAAATTCATCTTC
>QKDP01000051.1 GCA_003252055.1 Desulfobacter postgatei
AAAAGGGTCATGACAGCCCAGGCCTCGGTATTCCAGCGCCAGGAAACCTTCAGGAAGGTGTTGGAGCAATACGGCCAGGTACTTTACCTGTGTGTGGGATCCGTGTACACAGGCAATTATGACGTTGCCGTCCAGTGGGTTGCGAACAACGGGCTTTCAGAACGGATGCGGGTTGTGGATACCGGCGCGGCATCCGGCAGGCTCGGGCTTATTGCCGAAACCGTTGCCCTGGCGGCCGAAGCCATGAAGGACCTGGCGGAGCTGACAGCCCATGCGTTAAAAATTATTGGGGCTTGCGACGAACTGCTTTTCCTTAACCAGCTGAAATACCTGGCCATGGGTGGCAGGATGTCCAAAACAGGCAGTGTGGTGGGTGATCTTCTCAGCATCCGGCCCATCATCAGCCCCAAGGCAAACGGCGCCCAAAAAGTCGCCACGGTCAGAAACAGTGAAAGCCAGATCCGGTATGCCACCAACCGCCTTGAACGCGAATTTGAAAAAACCGCGTCTCCCAGGATACTTCTGGAATATTCCGACAACAGGGCATGGGTGGAGGCCGCGGTCATGCCGAAAATACTTCGAACCTGTCCCCGGGCACGTGTTTGCGCTGTCCCGTTGTCTGTGACGTCAGGTGTTCACATGGGACCGGGCACCTGGGGAATGGCATTTTTACCCCAACTTTGAAATACGGAACATATAACAAAAACCATCACCGTGATTGGATGAATTATGGAAAAGCTGATTTCAGAACTGAAGCAAAAAATTGTCGATACACTGGGACTCATGGATGTAACACCCGAGGATATCAATGAACAGGACCAGCTGATAGGCGGTCCTTTGGGACTTGATTCCATTGATGTCCTGGAGATGGTCATGATGCTGGAGAACGATTACGGGGTTGTCATTGACAACAAAGAGCTTGGAGAAACCGTATTTGCGACCCTTGATTCCCTGTCCCGGTATGTTAACGAACACGGAACTACTAAATCATGACCCCATCCGTGGACATGGCGGACCTAAGCGTATCCGGGTATGAGCTCAGCGAGATCAGCATGTCCGAAGAATCGGTCATCACGGCCCAGTTTATCGTTGGACCCGACTCACCTTGGTTTGACGGTCATTTCCCTGACAACCCCATTGTTCCAGGCATTGCCCAGATGAGCATGATTTTTGACCTGATGCAGCGGACAATGGGACCAGACCTGAAACTTGAGGGGTTCAAGCGGGTCAGATTTAAGCAGTTGATCAGACCGGACACCCCCATTTCAGTCCTGATAAAACCGGCAAAGAAGACCCCGAATCGCTTTGAATATCAACTTACGGCGGACCGGAAGATTGTCTGTACAGGATTTATTGACATCCGTATTGACCAGGCCGTTAGGCCCCCGGAATCCTGAAATGGATATCCTGTCAGGAATATGTTAAGAAGCTTTAAAATTATATAAAGGGAGATAAATCAAAAATGAACAAAATAAAAAGCATTGACGATGTCATTATCAATGTGGCCCGGATCATCATTGATGAACTCATGATTGAGGATGTGACACCTGAAACCTTTGACCCTGAAATGGACCTTGTGGATGAAGTCGGTATTGACAGTATGGACCTTGCCACCGTGGCCCTGGTGATCCAGGATGAATACGGCATTCGCATTGACGAAGATGATTACCCCAAACTGACCAACGTCCGGCTCATTGCCGAATACATCAACAACAAATTATAACAGCCATGGGCTGACTTGGTCTATCAACACCCAGGCTCAACCCACGGCAAAACATGAATTAATTCAACGATTATATAACAACGCTTTATGCAAAAACATTGGAAATTCTCAGATATTCTGTCCGATCCGGTGATTCGCAACCGATGGCAGCGGGTAAAAAAATATTTTTTCCTAAGGGAATCCACCTATGACATGACCAACCGCTGCAATATCCGGTGTGAAGGCTGTTATTTCTATGAAGGCGACAAACAGTTTGTCACCGGGAATAACGATCCTGACGCATGGCAGGAGCTGATGATTAAAGAAAAGGAACGGGGCATCACCTTTGTTGTGCTGGCAGGGGCTGAACCCGCCCTGGTTCCCGAACTTCTGCAGACCTGTTACCAGCAAATCCCTTTGGGCGCCATCGCATCCAATGGGTTAAAATTCATACCCGAGAGCGTGGGCTACAGGATTCACATCTCCGTGTGGGGCAATGACCGGACAAGCCAAGCCGTTCGCAGGGCCGATCACCTGCTTGAAAAACAGATCAAAAATTACAAAGACGATCCCAGGGCTGTGTTTGTTTACACCTTTACCAGCAGCAATATTGATGAGGTACGGGATGTGGCACCCATACTTGCGGAAAACGGCTGCCGCTTCACCTTTAATATGTTTTCCGCCCCGGTGGGATACAATGGAGACCTGCGGCACACCCCGCAGACACTGGCAAAGACCCGGGATGTCATGCTGGAGATGCTTGAGACATATCCCGGGCATCTGCTCTTTTCCCATTATAACATCCTTGCCCATACCCACGAGATGGGTCTGCATGATCTTTTTCAATGCTCTTATCCGAGAATGAATCCCCATGAAGATGTGGGCCTGGGCAAAACATTCAGACAATACAGGGCGGATCTGACCTGGGACAGATCCGCGGCATGCTGTGTTCCGGATACGGACTGTGCGGACTGCCGCCACTACGCGGCCGGCAGTGCCGTTGTCACGGCAAGACTTTTCAGACACGCCATTGATCCTGAAACCTTCAAGGCCTGGCTGGATTATGTGGATACCTATCTGGCCGTATGGGTGATGGGGTACAAAAAAGGGGAAAACCTAAGCCTCAAATTCGTAGAACCGCCGAGCAGAACCTGATATGGACAAACCCGTTACCCAGGTGCCTTTAACCATTGCTGTATATCCCCACTTCATGGACCATTGTTTTGCAGGCAAGGTGGTTTTTCCGGCTGTGGAGGCATTGAAAGTCCTGGCCGGATCAATTGCGGCACACATTTTTTTTAATTCCGCCCTTGTCCCGCGGCACATGGCGGATGCACGGTTCAACAAATTTCTTGTGCTTGAGCCCGGCCAGAAAACCATTGAAGCGCTGTGCAATATCCGCCGCATTGATGATACGCGGGTTTCGCTCTCCCTGGCCACCCGGTTTTCCACAAAAAACGGTGCCATGACACGGATCAGGGAGCATTGCACGGCAACCTTCAGCGCCAAATCAGAACCGCCCCCGGACCTTCCCCCGGCCCATGTGCATGAATGCAGCGAGCCCGTATTTAAGGTGGCAGCCGACCCCATATACCGGGAACTGGTTCCCTTCAGGCCGGCCTTTCACTCCATTAAAGGCGAATTGCAGCTTTCCCGGTCCGGCGCGTGTGCAACGCTTAAAGCCATGCCGGATGATCCTAATGATCCATTTAAAAATGTGCTGGGATCAGGATTTCCCCTGGACGGTGCCTTTCATGCCGGCTGTGTCTGGAGCCAGCGGTTTTTCGGCATTGTGGCCTTTCCGGTGGGGTTTGACAAACGGGTCATTTACAAACCCACGGTGGAACATAAGGATTATGCTGCCCGGGTTATCCCCCAATATCAAACCCACGGGACCCTGGGATTTGACATATGGATTACCGATGACCAGGGCGATCTGTGTGAAACCGTGTCCGGGGTAATGATGCGGGATGTCAGC
>QKDP01000312.1 GCA_003252055.1 Desulfobacter postgatei
GCCATGGAGTTTCCCAGAAAAATTTTCGGGGGTGCCCGCAAGCTTGAGAACGGCGGTTCCCTCACAATCATTGCCACCATTCTAGTCGAGACCGGCAGCCGCATGGATGATGTTATTTTCCAGGAATTCAAAGGTACCGGCAATATGGATCTTTACCTGTCCAGGGAGTGCGCCGAACAAAGAATCTGGCCGGCCATTAATATCAACAAATCCGGGACCCGGAAAGAAGATCTGCTCATGGAACCTGAAGAGTATGAAAACATGGTGAATATTCGCCGCAGCATTGCGCCGCTGGATGAAGTCACGGCCATGTCACAGTTTTTGTCCATGATCGAAGCGAAGATAACTGATAAATAGAAACACTATCTATACTATACTATAGTGTTTAAGATGAGGAAGCTGTATAACGCGCATACCGCGACGACCGATAACGCACAAAAACATGATCTTGAATGCTTATACCAGGGCATGCTCAAGCACTTCAGCCATACTTTCCACATAGACAATATCAAGCTGTTTTTGAATCGCTTTGGGAACGTCTATGATGTCTTTTTTGTTTTCCTCACAGAGAATAACCTTTTTAATCCCATTGGCATGGGCCGCCAGAAGTTTTTCCTTTAGGCCGCCAATGGGCAGCACCCGTCCGCGAAGGGTAATTTCGCCGGTCATGGCCACTGCCCGGCTTACGGGCCGGCCGGTGAGAATGGAAACCACTGCAGTGCACATGGCAATGCCGGCTGAAGGAGGCACATGGATGTGAATGTCTGTATCCTTATAGAAGTCTTCTCTGATGTTTAGGCTACCACTCCTTGAACGGACATAGGATACAGCCGCCTGGGAGCTTTCCTTCATCACATCCCCAAGTTTTCCGGTAACCATGACCCGCCCCTTGCCAGGCATGGTCACAGCCTCAATGGTTAAAAGCTCACCGCCCGCCTGGGTCCAGGCAAGCCCGGTAACGATCCCGGTTTTATCTTCCTGTTCCAGAATGGAATTTCTAAATTTAGACTGCCCCAGATATTTTGAAACTGTATTTGCTGTAACCTGATATTTTTTGCGTGTCTTGGTCCGTACAATTTCCGTGGCAATTTTTCTAAGCACAGCAGAGAGCTCACGCTCAAGATTTCTCACCCCGGCTTCCTTGGTGTACTGCGTGATAATCATCTGAACCGCAGTTTTGGAAAAAGTAACCTCCCCTTCTTCCAGTCCGTTTTCATGCATCTGCTTGGGAATCAGGTAACCGGTGGCAATCTGGTATTTTTCATAATCGGTATATCCGGGGATCTGGATTACCTCCATGCGGTCGCGCAGGGGGGCGGGGATTTGATGCAGGGTGTTTGCTGTGGTTATGAACAAAATTTCTGACAGATCATAATCAACCTCAAGATAATGATCGTTAAAATTCCTGTTCTGTTCAGGATCCAGTGCCTCCAGAAGGGCAGAAGAGGGATCGCCTCTAAAATCACTGGTCATTTTATCAATTTCATCCAGGCAAAACACGGGGTTATTATACCCCACTTTTTTCAATGTCTGGATAATCTTTCCGGGCATGGCCCCTACATAGGTTCTTCGGTGCCCTCGAATCTCCGCCTCATCACGGACCCCGCCCAGGGAGATCCGGGCAAATGAGCGTCCGGTAGCCGCGGCCACAGACCGGGCAAGGGATGTCTTACCAACCCCGGGAGGTCCCACCAGGCACAGAATCGGTCCTTTTATTTTTTTAACCAGAATCTGCACAGCCAGATACTCAAGGATTCTCTCCTTGGGTTTTTTCAAGCCGTAATGGTCCTGCTCCAGAATCTGCTCAGCTTTTGAAAGTTCATTTTTTACCCGGTTTTTCCGGTACCAGGGCAGGGAAACCAGCCAGTCGATGTAATTTCTGACCACGGTTGCTTCCGAGGAGGTTGCAGACATCAACTTAAGCTTTGCCAACTCTGTGCGCACAACACCTGCAGCGTCCCTGGGCATGCGCTTTGTCTTGATCTTTTTTTCAAGATCAGCGAACTCACTGCCCTCGCCGTCCCCGCCCATTTCCTTTTGGATGGCCCGCATCTGCTCGTTAAGGTAGTGGCGCTTCTGAAGTTTATCCATCTGTTCTTTAACCCTGCCCTTGATCTTCTGGGACATGGCATAAACCTGCGTCTCCTTCTGGATAAACTTTAAAAGCAGAAAGAAACGTTCCTCAATATCATCGCACTCCAGCAGCTTCTGTTTATCCTGAACTTTGAAGGGCAGCTGAGCGGCAATGGTATCCGCGTACCTTGACGGATACTGCTCCAGGGTATTCAGATCCTTGAAAAAACTTTTGGAAACCACGCCGGACAGGCCGGCATAATGCTGGAACGCTTCATGAACCGTCCGAATGGCAGCCTCAGTGTTGACATCGGTCAACGGCTTTTCAGGGACTTCAACATAATCAACAACCTGGAAACCGTCCTGGTCCTCCATTTTAATGATACGGCCCCGGTCAACGCCTTCGACCAAAGCCTTTACCGTACCATCGGGCAGACGCAGCAACTGGGTAATCCGGGCCTCGGTTCCCACCTGAAAAAGATCCTGAATAGTGGGCTTCAAGACATCAGGATCTTTCTGGGTCGTAAGAAAAATTTTCTTATCATCGCCCATGGCCTGGGACAGTGCCTTGATGGATTTTTCTCTTCCCACAAAAATAGAAGTTGTAACAAAGGGAAAGAGAACAATATCCCTCAGTGGCACCAAAGGAAGGGTTTTATTCTCCTTTTCAGGCCCGTCCTCGGGATTAAAAAAACGGGAAATACTGATCATGGATGCAAATTTTCTATTTAAGCCTGCTTTTTGGGCTGTTCATACAGCAAGATGGGATCCTCGTTGTTTAATACCACTTCTTCGCCTACCACACACTCAACCACATCTTTTTTGGAAGGAAGCTCATACATGATGTCCGTCATGGTTTCCTCCATAATGGCACGAAGCCCTCTGGCCCCGGATTTTCTGGCAACTGCTTCTTTGGCCATGGCTTCAAGGGCCTCATCCGTAAACTGCAGACTCACCCCTTCAATGCGGAAAAGTTCCTGATACTGTCGAACCAGTGCATTCTTGGGTTCGGTCAGAATCTTGACCAAAGAGGCTTCATTGAGCTCCCCTATGGATGTGATAATAGGCAGCCGTCCTAAAAACTCGGGAATCAGGCCGAACTTAATCAGATCTTCCGGCTTTACCTGCCCCAGCAGTTCTCCGACATTCACATCCTTTTTATCTGCGATTTTGGCACCAAATCCCATGGTTTTCTGGGTTAAACGGCGCTCAACCACTTTTTCAAGACCCGTAAAGGTTCCGCCGCAGATAAACAGAATATTGGAAGTATCCACCTTTACATAATCCTGCTGGGGATGTTTTCTTCCCCCCTTGGGAGGTACCGAAGCAATGGTGCCTTCAATGATCTTGAGCAGGGCCTGCTGGACCCCTTCTCCGGAGACATCCCGGGTAATTGAAGGGTTGTCCCCCCGCTGGGAAATTTTATCTATCTCATCAATGTAGATGATACCTTTCTGGGCCTTTTCAATGTCGTAATCCGCATTCTGAACCAGGGAGAGAACAATATTCTCCACATCCTCGCCAACATAGCCGGCCTCGGTCAGGGCCGTGGCATCGGCAATGGCAAAAGGAACATCAAGAAACCGGGCAAGGGTCTGGGCCAGAAGGGTTTTTCCGCATCCGGTAGGGCCGATGATCAAAATATTGCTTTTCTGAACCTCCACGTCATCATCGCTTTTTGCCAGATGTGAAGCCAGACGTTTATAATGGTTGTAAACCGCCACGGATAAGACCTTTTTTGCACGATCTTGTTCGATAATATATGAATCAAGCTGCGCCTTGATCTGCTTTGGTACCATGAACTCCTTGGCACCCTCCGGCTCGACAGCCAGCTCCTTTTCTTCATCTTCAATAATCTCACCGCACAGCTTAATACATTCATTGCAGATATAGACGCTGGGGCCGGCTATCAGCTTTTTTACCTCTTTTTGGTTTTTACCGCAGAATGAACAGAAAAACTGATCATTTGTATCATCTTTTTTGGCCATATTTTATGACTCCTTTGACGCCTCCTGCTCAGAGGCCTGTTCCAATTGGCTTCTGTCCTTGACCACACGGTCAATAATGCCGTACTCCAAAGCTTGCTCCCCGGACATGAAAAAATCACGTTCCGTATCAGCCGCAACCCTTTCAATATCCTGTCCCGTATGCTTAGCTAAAATTTCGTTCAAAA
>QKDP01000003.1 GCA_003252055.1 Desulfobacter postgatei
ACCGGCGGACTTGTGGCTCACCTGATAACGGATGTGCCGGGTGCCTCTGACTATTTTCTGTTTTCAGCCACCACCTATGCCAATGCAGCCAAAGAAGCGATTCTTAACGTGTCCCGTGAAACCCTGGAAAATAATGGAGCAGTGGATGAAACCACTGCGCTTGAAATGGCAATTGGCGTCAAAACAGCCGGCGGATCAGACTGGGCTGTGTCCACCACGGGTATTGCAGGCCCAAGCGGCGGGACCGAAGAAAAGCCTGTGGGGACCTTATGCATCGGGGTGGCAGGTCCGTCGGGGTCGCATTCCCAAAGGTTTATGCTGGACCGCGGTGACCGTGAACGCAACAAACAACTGTTTGCCGCCATGGCCCTTGAGATGCTGCGCAGGGAACTTGTGAAAAACTAACAAATCAACCTGATTACCAAACAAGCTCTGAGACATTCCCATCAATACAGAAGAGCAGGGCCCTGGTCAAAATGTTCAAACCGGGAAGCCGCCTGTTCCTGTTCCGGCGAAAGCCCGGCCGGATCAGCCCCGGCACCGGAGGGCGTGAGAAACTGCCGGGCAAAGGCCGGGATCTCATCTCCTTTGAGCCGTATGCCCGGATGCCGGTCATCCCTTTCAATAACCACGGCCTTGTCCTGGTTCAGCCGGACCTTGGTATAGGGGTACCGGAGGGTGGCTGCGGATCTGAGGGCTGTGGCATTATACCGGACCTTGAGTTCAAGCCCTGTAAAATCCACCAGTGGCCATAGCCTTGAATGAAAAGAGATCCGGTCTTGCTTAGCCGAGACCTCCCATTGCCCGTCTTCCTGGGACCGGAACCGGTCCAGGACGGGGGCGAGCCGTTCGGGCGGGCCTGTAATGCTCATGGTGCGGATAAAACCTGTAGGTGTGATCTCTTCCCAGTCTTTTTTCACCAGTCTGGCGTTCCTGCACCGGGCTGCTGCCTTCTGGAACTGGTTGCGGAAGGTAAATGAACAATAATTGACCGGCAGGGGAATGTTCCGGTCCAGGGTATGCCGGATCAGTTCCAGGGCCGCAAGTTCGGTCTCAAGGACGGCTACGCCCGGGCCGTGGATAAAGGTATAGCCCCGCCGGACTAGCTTGGGGCGGTTGAATTGGGTGCACCGGATCTGGTGAAGGTTCAGATATTTTACCCCCATTGAGCTTAAAACGGCGGTCAGGGGCTTTGTAATTTCAAGGTCTTCGGGCACGGCCGGGATTTCAACCGTGACAACCGGAATAATTCCCACGGCCTTTTCCAGGCCGGAAAGATTGTATTTGTCTGCGGACAGATCAAAACGGATCTCCTTGAGCCCTCTGTCCCGAAGCGCTTTGAGTTTATCCTCGGTTGCCAGGATGCCGTTGGTGTACATCCAAGTATAAATGGGACGGCAAGCATGATCCCCAATAGCATTGAGGTAGTCCAGCACCCTGTCAAGGGTCATCAGGGGCTCGCCCCCGCTGAATCCGACCCCCTCTATTCCGAAGCGGTTCACATAAAGGGCATAGTCCAGAGCCTTTTCAAAGACCACCGTGCTGGTCATGGGCAATCCCCTGTCGTTCTGCACCGAGGGGCAGTAAAAACAGCCGGCATTGCAGATATTATTAATAAAGAGGCAGGACCATTTCCCCTGCCCGCAGAGGGTGCATCCGGGCGAAATTCCATGGGTGTAGGGCTTGGTGCCGGCAAATGCCCATGCCGCAGGAGAACCTGCTCTGCCGAATATAGCTGAAATCAATTCTTCCCTGGCCCTATTCGCCGTTTCCACCGCTCCGGGGGAACTCAGCCAGTTCATGGTTTCATAAACACCGGCATAGTCCTCTTTTATCTGCTTCACATAGGAGGACTGCTCATTCTGGGTTATCAATTCTTGTGTCTCCAAAAGGTTTAAAAAGCACCGGAACAAATGCAGAATGGATGCCATCCGTTGACAGGCCAGGTATACCATTGAAAACAGCCCGCTGCCGGGGACAAACCGGGGGAGATAAAGCCCGAAATCACGACCCGGAAAACAAATAAAAAGAATTAAGAAGTCTTATTTATAATAATACGGAATAAAAAATTCTGATTATGGAGCCGGTGATCCTTTTGACTATCGTTTGAACCAGGCCAGGGTCAGTAAAACGGGAAGATGCCTTTTCCCAACAGGCTTGCCCTTTGCCGCAAAATGCCATAGCGTTTTAAAAAAGGAATTTAGGGTTCTTAATTTCGAATCGGAAAAATATGGTTTTGTTGTGGGGTGAGCCTGGGTGTTGATACTTGATCATCGAGTGATAGACCAGGTCAGCCCATGGCTGTTATTCGGGCTGCATGGGAATGCCCCACTTTTTCATGTATTTCCAGATGGATGCCCGGCTGAAACCGGTCTTCCTGGCAGCTTCAGCTTTGTTCCATCCTGACTCACGGAGGATGGCCAGTAAGCGCTTCCGGTCCAGAGGCGGCCGCTGCTTTTTACGGGGAGGGGCGGACTCCGGGTATGATTGGGGCAGTTCAGCATAGGTGGTATTCTGTCCGCTGATTTCAACGGGAAGGTCTTCCAGTTCAATCTGGCGCCCGGAACAGAGCACGAATGCATGTTCAATGGCATTGGCCAGTTCCCGGATATTTCCGGGCCAGTCATATTCCATAAAGGTTTTCCGGGCCGGTTCCGCCATGCCGGTAACGTTTGCGCCGGATATCTTGTTATTG
This sequence comes from Desulfobacter postgatei, assembly GCA_003252055.1. Taxonomy (GTDB): domain Bacteria; phylum Desulfobacterota; class Desulfobacteria; order Desulfobacterales; family Desulfobacteraceae; genus Desulfobacter; species Desulfobacter postgatei_B. The sequence goes on from QKDP01000003.1 coordinate 2,696, forward strand.
AGCCCAATAAAGTGGTTGACCAGCAGCGGGATGTCTTCTCTGCGGTTTCTAAGCGGGGGCAGGTAAATGGGAAACACCTTGAGCCGGTAATACAGATCCTCCCTGAAAAGGCCATCATTTACGAGTGATTTCAAATCCTTATTGCTGGCGGTAATTATCCGGATGTCCACCTTGCGTTTTCGGGAATCCCCGACGCGTTCTATCTCTTTTTCCTGAAGTACACGCAGGAGTTTTACCTGAATATAGGGTGAAATCTCACCGATTTCATCTAGAAATATAGTGCCCTGATCAGCCTGTTCAAACCGCCCGATCCGGTCCCGGCCGGCTCCGGTAAACGCACCTTTGACATGTCCAAACAACTCGCTTTCCAGTAATGATTCGGACAAAGCGCTGCAGTTGACCGTAATCATGGGTTTGTTCCTTCTTTCGCCAATGGAATGAATGGCCCTGGCCACAAGTTCCTTTCCCGTTCCGCTCTCACCCTGGATGAGAATGGATGTTTCGCTGGTTGCTGAGGCTTTTATGAAAGAGAATACATTCTGCATTACCTCACTTTTGGCTATGATGCCGCCCAGCCGGTTCAACTCGCCCAGGCGGCGGGTGGCTTTTTCCATCTTCAGCCGGGCGTTTTTCAGCTTGGTCAGATCAGTGACGGTTTCGACCACCCCTAGGACCTGTCCGCGATCGTTTCTAATGGCCCGGGCGCTTTTGCTCACTGAAATGGCATGCCCGTCCCGGTGGTTGATCATGCATTCAGTCGGTGTGATTTTCCCGGTTTTAAGTATCTTGCAGTCATCCATCCCGGAAGGGCAGTCCTTGCCGAAACATTGACTGAACCCCAGAATCTTGCAGTTTTTTCCTTTAATTTCTTTGAATGAATATCCAGTGATGGCTTCCATGGCCGGATTCCAGGCCACGATTTTTCCGGAGGGATCCAGCACAAATACGCCGTCACCGATAGCCTCCAGCAACCG
>QKDP01000351.1 GCA_003252055.1 Desulfobacter postgatei
TGCTGCCGTCAGGGTGCCGTCAGTACTGTTTTTAAATCCCACGGGCATGGACAGTCCCGAGGCCATCTCCCGGTGGGTCTGGGACTCGGTGGTGCGTGCTCCAATGGCCACCCAGCTTAAAAGGCCGGCAATGTACTGGGGGGTAATGGGATCTAAAATTTCCGTGGCTGCAGGCAGACCTAAGGCGTTGATGTTGATCAACAGGGACCTGGCCCTTCGAAGTCCTTCTTCCATATTATAGGAGGAATCCAGGAACGGATCATTGATCAGCCCCTTCCAGCCCACCGTGGTTCTGGGTTTTTCAAAATAGACCCGCATAATCAGGTTGATTTTATCTTTTACCTCTTCACGCAGGGCTTTCATCTTTTGGGCGTACTCCATGGCCCCATCCATGTCGTGGATGGAGCAGGGACCTGCAATGACCATCAGCCGCTTGTCCTCTCCGGTCAGGATGTCCTGGACTTCCCTGCGGCCGGCAAGAACGTTATCGGCAGTTTCGTCGGGTACGGGCAGTTCCGTGCGCATGACTTCCGGGGAGGTAAGGGTGAGAAATGATTCTACGTTTACATCATTAATCTGTTTCATGGCGATTCCTTTCGCGGGCTCTTGTCGCCTGAAACTTCAAAGAAAAAAGCCGCAGGCGGTGTCTGCCTGCGGCTTAAAAAAAATGATCTATTTATCGCAACACAGGCAGGCCGGTATAAAAATAATACCGGAAATAAAAATAATAGTTACCTGTTTTGCGGGTGGTCATAGGATTTTCCTTTTAGAATTATAGAAGATTGTATAAACGCGTTTTTCCGGCGAGTCAAGCATTAAATTGACTTCCGGGGGATGCACTGCCTTATGCGGCGTGTTTTGCATAAGAAATGAAGTTGTCCCTTGCCAGGTTGTTAAACCAGGGTGTATCCACAATCCCCGGTTTATGATAATATGCCGGACCTGAAAGATGAATTTTAATTTAAGGATCGAACGTGACACAACTTACCGGCGCCCAGCGCAAATATCTAAGGGGCCTTGCCCATAATTTAAATCCTTCGGCCTATGTAGGGGCAAAAGGTGTGACAACAGCCCTGACCCAGGAGATGGACAACGCCTTGAACGCATCTGAATTGATTAAAATAAAATTTATTGACCACAAGGAAAAGGATGTAAAAGCCGCCCTGCTTGAAGAGATTACAGTGCGGCTTAACTGCCATATTGCCGGAACCATCGGACATGTAGCTGTCCTTTACCGCCGTCATCCAGACCCGGAAAAGCGAAAAATTACTTTAGCTTAAACCAGATCGACGACCCAAAAGGGAGTTACCATGATGCAGGAAACTTCATTTATTGTTATCCGGGGCAACAGTATGCGGCTGGACGGCGGCACCATGTTCGGCAACGCTCCTAAAGCCTTGTGGCAGAAATGGATACAGGCAGATGAAAGAGGCATGATTGATATTGCTTCAAACTGTCTGCTGGTAAAAACCGGGAATTACAATCTGTTATTTGATACCGGATGCGGCGCATATCTTTCCCCTGACATGAAAGCGCGCTTTGCCGTTAAAGAAGAAAAACATATGTTGCTGCAGGCCTTGGCACAGCAGGGCTTAAGTGATTCAGACATCAGTCATGTTGTTTTGTCTCATCTCCATTTTGACCACGTTGGCGGGCTTTTAAGCGCCTGGGAGCCGGACCGGGAACCTGACCTGCTTTTTCCCAATGCCCTTTTTGTGGTGGGAGAGGAAAATTTCAAGCGCTCCAAAGCCCCCCATCACCGTGACCGTGCCTCATTTATTCCAGGGCTTTCTGAAAAGCTGCAGGCCACAGGACGTCTCGTGTTGAAACGGGGCGGGGATCGTCTGAATGTGGGCGGCCTGACCATTGAATTTTTCCAGAGCCAGGGACACACGCCCGGCATGCTGATTTCCTGGATTCAGGCCCAGGGTGGTACCGTTATTTTCACCGGCGATCTTACCCCGGGACTGCCCTGGGTAAACCTGCCCATCACCATGGGATATGACCGATTTGCCGAAAAGCTGGTGGACGAGAAGAAACAGATGCTGGACCGGGCCGTTGCCGAAGATGCCCTGCTGGTTTTTCCCCACGACGCCGTCCATGTGGCTGCCCGTGTTGAACACGATCCCGTGAAAAAAAGAGTGATGCCGTCAAAGGTCTTTAAAACTTTAAATATGACGCTTTAAAAGAGGATAAACATAAAATATGAAGGTAGGCATTATCGGACTTCCCCAGACAGGGAAGAAAACATTGTTTCAGATTTTGACCGGCAACGAGATTACGGATCCGGCCAAGGCATTTAAGCCGGTGCCGGGCACCGCCGATATTCTGGATTCCAGGTTTGACCGCTTAGTGGAGATGTATGCCCCCAAAAAAGAGGTCAAAGCACGTCTTGACCTGGTGCTTTTGCCCAAAATGGAGGCTGAGACCATTTCCAAAGGGGAAATTTTCAAGGATATTGCCGACATGGATGCGGTCTGCCATGTGGTCCGGGCTTTTGAGGATGAGGCTGTTTACCATGCCGAAGGCAGTGTGGATGCCCTGCGCGATTTTAACATGGTTAATTCCGAGCTTGTGATGCATGACCAGATCTTCGTGGAAAAGCGCATTGAGCGCTTGTCTGCCATGGTCAAAAAGATCAAGGATGAAGACCAGAAAAAAGAACTGGCCCTCATGGAGAAGATGCTGGCCCATCTGGAACAGGAACTGCCGCTTCGTCTGCTTGAACTATCCGAGGATGAGGAAAAACTGATCCGGTCCTACCCCTTTATTACTTTGAAAAAACTGGTGGTCGCGGTCAATGTGGCCGAAGATGATCTTGGCAATACAGGTATTCTGGATGCGTTTAAAGACAGCTGCGATGCCCTGGCCATTGAAGCGATGCTGGTATCGGCCAAGGTGGAGGCGGAAATCGCCATGCTGGACAGTGCAGAGGAAAAACAGGAGTTCCTTGAGGATTTAGGGATTACGTCCACAGCCCTGGAATCTTTGACCGCGCTTTGCCTGAAGTCATTAAACCTGATCTCGTTTTTTACCGTAGGCAAAGACGAGGTCCGGCAGTGGCTGGTGAGAAAGGAAGCTAAAGCCCCTACAGCCGCAGGCGTTATCCATTCAGACCTTGAGCGCGGGTTTATCCGTGCCGAGGTGTTCAAGTATGATGAACTCATGGAACTTGGCTCTGAATCAGAGCTGAAAAAGAACGGCAAGTTCTATGTGGAGGGTAAGGATTACGTGGTCCAGGACGGAGATATCTTAAATATCCGCTTTTCGGTTTAGCCCGAAGAACAGCACCTATATCATTATGTTTCTTTAACCACGAAGAACACGAAGTTCACGAAGATATTAGTAACCTTCGTGTTCTTCGTGACCTTCGTGGTAAATAACAAGACAAATACTATTCCGGGGCGTTGCCGTGTGCTTCGGTGAGCTTTTCTTTCAGAAACGCTATTTCCTGCTCATCATATTCATACATATCAAAGCAGCATGCGTCTTCGCCCAGAAGTCCTTCGGGCACATGGTCTCCGTCCTCCTGGGGATCGGTGACTAGGTCCGCGTAAAAACAGACAGACAGCCAACGGTCATCCGGGTCATCATCAATGACATCCACCATGGCAAACAGCGGGCGTTTGGCTTGGGCCGTATGCCGGGGGCGAA
>QKDP01000269.1 GCA_003252055.1 Desulfobacter postgatei
AACGTGAACGGCGGTTCCGTGGCTTTGGGCCATCCCATCGGTGCCTCCGGCGCCCGGGTTTTGACCACGTTATTGTATGAAATGGCCAAAAGAGATGTGAAAACCGGCCTTGCTTCACTGTGTTTAGGTGGTGGGGAGGCAGTGGCACTGGTTGTCAATCGTAAATAAAATTTTTCAAGTTGAATGTATAGGAGAACAGGACAATGGAAGTAAAAACCTTTGGTGTTGTTGGTTCCGGTCAGATGGGCAACGGTATTGCCCAGGTGGCGGCTGCGGCAGGGATGAATGTGATTATGAGCGATATAAAAGAAGAATTCTGCGAAAAAGGCCTTGCTACAATCGCAGGCTCCCTGGAGCGTCTGGTGAAAAAAGAAAAAATAACCCAGGCTGACAAGGATGCCACCCTTGCCAGGATTACCACCACCACGGATTTAAAGGATATGGCCAAGGCCGATTTTGTGGTGGAAGCGGCTGTGGAACGCGAAGACCTGAAATTCCAAATTTTCAGGGACCTGGACAAGATCTGCCCTGGCAACGTGATCCTGGCTTCCAACACCTCATCCATTCCCATCGGCAGTATCGCAGCCCAGACCTCCCGGCCGGATAAGGTGATCGGCATGCATTTCATGAACCCCGTGCCTATGATGAAACTTGTGGAGGTCATCAAGGGCATTGCCACTTCCGAAGAGACCTTTAAACGGACCTGGGATCTGGCTGAGAAATTCGGCAAGGTCCCGGCTGAAGCCAATGATTACCCCGGGTTCATTGCCAACCGGATTCTGCTGCCCATGATCAATGAGGCGGTTTTTTGTCTCTACCATAGCGTCGGCACCAAAGAGGACATTGATACGGTCATGAAGCTTGGTATGGCCCATCCCATGGGGCCGTTGACCCTGGCCGACCTCATTGGCCTGGATACCTGCCTTGCCATCATGGAAACCCTGTATGACGGATTCAAGGACTCTAAATACAGACCCTGCCCGCTGTTGAGAAAATACGTTGAAGCCGGCTGGCTGGGGCGCAAAACCGGCAAGGGATTTTACGATTACAAATAGATTCTGGTTTCACGGGATCCGGATACGCTCTAACGCGATAAAAAAATAGCAGATATTACAGGGAAAAGGCGGGGTATTATTGTCCCCGCCTTTGATGATTTTAATGGGGACCGTGCAGGGGGGGATTTATGTCGGAGATAAACCTGAGCAACTGGGAGAGTCATCTTGTGCCCCCGGATAAGGTTTTAAACCATATCCGGCCGGGAATGACGGTATTCATCGGCACAGGGCCGGCTACGCCAAGAAGGCTGATCCGCACATTGCTTGATGTGGACAAACATAATATCAGGGACCTTGAGTTGATGCAGCTGGCTGTGCTGGGGGAGACCATTTTGTCCATTGACCGCCTTAATGCCCCCAACTATCGGCTGAAAACATTTTTTTCAGGAGGGTATGTGGCCTGGGATACCATTTCCACCGGCCAGGTGGATCTTATTCCTGCCTATTCCTCGGAGATTCCGGAAATCATCAGATCCGGCAGAATCAATGTGGATGTGGCCTTTATCCAGATCACCCCGCCCAATGATGCCGGTTATTGCAGCCTGGGCCTTGCCGTGGATGTGGCAAGGGAGGCCATGTACAAGGCAAGTCTTGTGGTGGGAGAGGTGAATGAGGCAATGCCCTTTACCTATGGGGATACCTTTGTCTCCATAGAAGAGTTTGATCTTCTGGTGCGCTCGGACCGGGAGCCAATCACCTATACACCCGAACCGGTTACCGATGTTATGAAAAAGGTGGCTGCCAATGTGGCCAATGAAATCCGGGATGGCGACTGCATCAACTATTCCCTTGGTCCTTTGTTCGAAGCGCTGGTGCCCTATCTGTCGGATAAAAAAGACCTTGGCATCCATTCCCTTTATTTTACGGATGCAGCCGCAGAGCTTGTCAATTCCGGAGCGGTCACCAATAATCGAAAATCGCCTTTCAGGGGGAAATCTTTGGCATCTTATGCCCTTGGTACCAAGGAGCTGATGAAATGGCTGCATAAAAATCCTCTGGTGGAATTCCAGGGTATTGACTGGGTGTGCAACTCCCAGCTTATTGCCCGCAACCCCCAGTTTGTAGCCATATATGAAGGCCGCAAGGCAGATCTCCAGGGCAGGGTTGCCTTTCCCTTAAGAGGATCCGTGATTTCAGGCCCTGGCGAAGGTATTGATTTTTTCAAGGCCGCGGAAGCCTCCAAGGATGGCAATACCATCATCGGTATGCCCAGCCGCAATGAAAACGGCGAGTCGAATATCCTGTTCAGTATAGAGCAATATGTCAACCAGTTGCGGTTGCGTGAATCCATCCATGTGCTGGCCACGGAATACGGGGTGGCCTTGCTTAAATGGCGCCCCTTGCGGGAAAGAGCCCAGGCCATTATTGATGTGGCCCATCCCGACGACAGGGAGGATTTGATTAAAAAGGCCCGGGAAAAAAACATTCTCTATTCCAACCAGATTTTTGTCAGCCGTTCCGCCCATCTGTATCCGGCACATATTGCCCATACCAAAACCTTCAAGGGTGATAAAACCATTCGCTTTCGAGCCATGAAGCCCTCGTATGAAGAATCCATGCGCCGTTTTTTCTATCGCTGTTCAAATGAAACGGTATTTTATCGCTTCTTTTATTCCGTAAAAACCATGAGCCACGATAAAATGCAGGCATATGTCAATGTGGACTATACCAAAGAGTTCTCTGTGGTGGGATTTGGCGGAAAAAAGGGAGACAACCGGATTGTTGCCGAGGCACGATTGGTTTGCAGTGATGACGGTAAAGCCGGTGAGGTGGCTTTTCTGATAGACGAAAACTACCAGGGCTCAGGGGTCGGATCCTATCTGATGTCGCTGTTGGCCGATGAGGGGAAAAAACGCAAACTTGAAGCGCTCTATGCCAAGGTTCTGCCCGACAACAAGCCCATGATCAGGGTGTTTGAGAAATCAGGCCTGCCTTTGGAATCAAAGCTTGACGGTGGAGTCTACGATATAACCCTATCCCTAAAGGGTTGATCCTGAAACCGGTTTTATTGGGCTGTTTCAATCCATTACACGTATACCACAGGCATCCGCCCGGTCAGGCCTGTGGTGACCTCGTAATTGATGGTCCCGGTGAGACCGGCAATGTCGTCAGCCGTAATTCGTTCATTTTCCTGGGGGCCGAGGATGGTGACATCGTCTCCGGGTTTGACCCCTGGAATGTGACCCACGTCAATCATGGTAAAATCCATGGTGACCCGGCCCACAATGGGGGCTTTTTTGCCTTTAACCAGCATCTGCCCCTGGTTTGACAAAAGCCGGCTGTACCCGTCTGCATACCCGATGGGCACCGTGGCAATCACCGTGGGGGCCGCTGTGACATGGCTGCAACCGTAGGAGATGCTGAAATCCTTAGGCACCGCCTTGACATAAATGACCTTTGCCGTGATGGACATGACCGGTGTAAGCTTATGCCTTGTGATGTCCACCTCATCGGATGGGGCCATCCCGTACATGGCAACCCCCGGGCGTACCATGTCAAAATGGGCCGCGGGCAACTCAAGAACCGCCGCGGAGTTGGCTGCGTGGCGGATTTCAGGGTGAATTCCCATATCCGCGAGCATGGCAACCATTTCATTGAACCGGGCCAGCTGCCCTTTGACATGGGTTTTGTCAATCATGTCTGCCTTGGCAAAATGGGTGTAGGTGCCTTCCACCTCAAGTCCTTTTAAGCCCGCAATGCCTCCCGCCTGACGTATACCGGCCGCTTCCCCCTGGCCTTGGATAACCACGCCGGGATGAAGAAACCCCAGGCGCCCCATGCCCGTATCCAGTTTGATGTGGATTTTAAGCGTTGTATTCAGGGCCTGGGCAGCGGCAGACAGGGCCCTGGCGGTCTGGATATCAGCCACACTTGCCCGGATGCCGTGGCTCGCAAGAAAGGAGACCTGTTCGGGCAGGGCCTCTCCTAAAAGAAGAATGGGCGCGGTGATGCCGGCATCTCTCATGGCAACGGCTTCCGAGATCCGGACCACGGTAAGAAAACAGGCCCCGTTTTCAAGGGCGGTTTTTGCGCACTGTATCCCGCCATGCCCGTAGGCATTGGCCTTGACCACGGCGCAGAACCGGGTTGTTGCCGGAATCAGGCTTTTTAAGGTTCGCACATTCTGTCCAAAGGCGGCCAGATCCACCTGCACCCGGCTTTGGGGCTCAAGAACAGGTGCATTCGGGGAATTCATCAGTCTGCTTCTCCAAGACCGTAGGCGGTTGTGTATGCTTTCCAGTCCGCCATCAGGGCAAGGGTTTTGCTTCCGGGTTTGCCGTCTGCGATAATTGTGTCGTCCACCTGGATGACGGGCACGATCTCTTTGTTGGATGCCGTGATAAACATTTCATCCATGTCGGCCAGATCTGCCTGGGGGATAAAATCCAGAACAATGTCATATTGCTTTTTCAAAAGCTCCAGAACCGCGTCCCGGGTTACGCCGGACAGAATGCCGCTGGGCGGGGTGATCAGGGTGGTGCCTTTGAACGCGAAAAGATTGGTGGTGGTGCCTTCCAGCAGCCGGTTGTTCTTGTCTTTGTAGATGGCTTCAACGGCGCCAAGGCTGCGGGCCTTTTGCTGGGCAAATACGGCTGACAGATAGTTGCTGCTCTTGGCTTCGGGGATAAATCTTTCCATGTCCACGGTGATGATTTTGGTGCCTTTGGTGTACCACCAGTCCGGCAGTTCGTGTTTGGGCGTGGCCATGACCATGAGGATGCCGTTGCCCTGGGGGGTTACCCCGTCAGAGCTGATACCGCCGGTGTAGACGATGCGGATATTTTCCTCTTTGTGGTCCGGGTTTTTTTCTATGGTCTGCATGACAATGTCGCAGATCTCCTTGTTGGAATGGTTCAGTTCAAGCCCGATATGGCGGGCGGAATTTTCCAGGCGGGCCACATGTTTTTCGAGACGAAAGGGGCGTTTGTTATAGGTGATCAGAAAGTCAAATACACCAAATCCCCTTAATACGGTGATATCTTTTACAGAAAGGACGGCCTCGTCTTCAGATACGAATTTGCCATCAATATAATAAGTGTCCATGGTTTGATCCTTTTATTGCAAACTTGTTGGGAAAACCTATATATAAAGAATATCGTTGTCAACAGGCTGTTACAGATTCATAATCTTTTTATTGCACAGGTGTAAGGCCCATGATTCTTGCAGGGGATATCGGCGGCACAAAAACAGTGCTTGCGGTTTATGCCGGGATAACACAAGTGCCGGCGGACCCGGTTCACGAAACCCGTTTTACAAGCGCCGATTATCAATCTTTTGAAACCATAGTTAAAGATTTTTTAGATCAGACCGGTGCAAAACCCCAAGCCGCCTGTTTCGGGGTAGCAGGCCCGGTAAAAGACCGCCATTGCCGGATCACCAATCTGCCTTGGGAAATCAGCGCTGACGAAGTTGAGCGGACCTGCGGCATCCCCAAGGTCTCTTTGATTAATGACTTGAAAGCCATTGCCGTTTCAGTGCCCCATCTGGATAAAGACGCCCTTTTTACCCTAAATCCGGGAAATCCCGATCCCCAAGGAAACAGGGCAGTTGTTGCGCCGGGTACGGGTTTGGGTGTGGCTTTTCTGGTCTGGACAGGCGCCCGGTACCGTGCCTTTGCCAGCGAAGGGGGACATACAGCCTTTTCACCCCGGTATCCCCAGGATGTTAAACTTCTGGAGTTTTTAACCCGGCGCTATGGCCACGTCAGTTTTGAACGGGTGTGCTCGGGCAGTCAGCTGCCCAATATTTATGAGTATTTTCTGGAAAATAAAATTTTTTGGGAACCGGCCTGGCTAAAGGAAAAACTGGCTGCGGCGGCGGACAAAACACCGGTGATTGTGGAGACCGCCCTTGAAAACAAGGCGGATATTTGCGTGGCCACACTGGATATGTTTGTCCGGGCCCTTGGCACGGTCACCGGCAATATGGCTGTGACGCTGCTGCCCACAGGCGGCATCTATCTTGGCGGCGGCATACCGCCGCGCATCCTCAAAAGGCTGGCCAGGCCCGATTTTTTAGGCAGTATCGCGGACAAGGGGCGGTTTCTTTCATTGTGCGCCAGTATGCCCGTCCATGTGATTCTTGATCCTAATGCGGCTTTACATGGTGCTGCCTGGTATGGTTTTGAAAATCTCACAGATCTGGGAAACCGGGTTTACCCTTGAGCCTGTAATTCGTTATCATCCTCTCAAAAGATTGCAGTCAGGAGGAAGCTGACATTTTTCGATTTTTTATACGATTGAAGATTTTGAAATCATAATTCATTCGGTTTTCAATAATCGGCAAGATCCACAAAAAAGGCCTTAAATTTTATTTCAAGGCAAGCTGCCCGGAGAACGCTTTTTCCTGGCTCACTGGAAGCAGAGGGCCCCAAAGGCCTGGGGCTGATGAAAGTCCGGGGCCGGCAGGTCCACCGGCGCCCAGGTCAGCCAGTGGGGATGGGAGGTGTTGTCTGCGCACTTGTAAAAGTTGGCCCGCCAGGCCTTGCCCTGTTCAGGGTGGATTACGGCCGTGTATGAGGAAAGCAGGTCAAAGGGGATCCTGGCGCTCAGGAACCAGAGTACTGGATCCTGAATCTCGGGGTTCACCACCTTGGGCAGGGAGGCGTCCCGGAGGATCATGGCACAGTCAGATACCGGGATTTCAACGGGGTCCTGCCTGGGCAAGGTCTGGAAGTGAAACAGGATGGTGCCCCCGCAGTTCATCTCAAGGTTGAAGTATCCCTGGTCCGGGTCCAGACCCGGAGTGAAGAAGAACTCGACGCAACTGTCCTGATATACCCGATCCTGGTCGGCCCGGGCCAGGGCCCGGATATACCGGTCCTGGACCCGGAACATCAGGTAAATGGCCTGATCGTCATAGGCCAGCTTGATCCGGGTGTCCGGGAAATGGAGGGGACGCTCTCCCATATGGCAGGTCAGTTTCTGGCTGGAGATAGCATCCCATGGGGCTTTCTGCCACGATGAGGCATCCACCCGGAGTTGATCCTGTCTGGTAACATAGTGGCGCATGGCGCTCCTTTGACGGCTAAGATAGGGTTGAGGGTTGAAGAACTATATCACGGGGACAACGAAAAACCCACTCCTGGAACGGGCGGCACTAGCTTGGCCCAGGATGCCATCTTATTGGCCTTTTATTTTGGCTCTGTTCCCTTTAATCGTTTTTATCCCCGGAACAAATCGAGGAGATTGTTGCCTGGATCAAAACGAATAATCCAGGAAAAATAAAGGATATTCAAGAAGTTATAACTGAGCAGTTTAGGATCCATTACAGTCATGAAGCCGTACGAAAGATACTTCACAAAAATGGCATAAAATTCTTGCGGCCAAAAGTCATTCCGGCAATCCACCGAGCGAAGAAGAACAAAAAAAACTGTAAAACGATATTTCAAGTTGAAATCGGAAAGTCCCAAAGGGGCGGTATTCTTGTTTGGTGATGGTATGCATTTGATTCACCAAAATGTTCCTGGATTTTGTTGGGGAGACCCCAAAAATGCTCCTATCCTGAGAACTAACACCGGACGCCAACGGTTAAATATTTTAGGGGCTTACAATCCTGATTCATACAAGTTCACTCACTTGACTGGAGAAGAAAACATATAACATTCAGGGCAAAAACGTTTCAGTTGCTTAATCATACCGATGACTATATCAATGAATTTAAGACTCTGATGGTCGAGAAATTTGAAATTGTAAAATCGACGGCATAATTTGTGCCAAACAAAACCAAAGTTGGACGACTAAAGAGGCGTGTTTGTCAAGAATAGAATCAAAACCTGATAATACGGTCAGACCCAAGTGATGTTAAGAACTGCTGAATTCAATTTTGTTTCGGATTATATATCGCCTGTCTCCAGATCAGACCAGGAACATAGAGCAGGCAATAACCGCAAAGACGATGCCGGCCAGGTCTGCAGTCAGGGCAGCGGCCAGGGTATGGCGGACCTGGCGGACGCCGACTGCGCCGAAGTAGACGGCCATGACGTAAAAGGTGGTTTCCGTTGAGCCCTGGAGGGTGGAGACCAGGCGGCCCACGTAGGAGTCCGGGCCAATGGCCGGGTCATTGATGATGGCAGCCATGATGCCGTAGGCCCCTGAGCCGGACAAAGGGCGCATCAGGGCCATGGGCAGGGCCTGGGCAGGGAGGCCCAGGGGTTCGGTGACTTTTCCCAGAATGCCGGTGATAAAGTCCAGGCCGCCGGACACCTTGAACATGCCAACGGTGACAAGAATCGCCACCATATAGGGGATGATGCGCAAAGCCACCTGGAAGCCTTCCTTGGCCCCTTCCACAAAGGCCTCGTACACTGGAACCTTTCTGACCAGGCCGAAGAGCAGGAAGCCGCCCATGAGGCCGGGCAGGATCCAGGGGGAGGCGGTGTCCCCGTAAAGCACGGCGGCCGGAATCAGGGCAGCCACACAGGCCAGGGCCAGTATGGAGACCCAGAGGGGATAGGCGTCGCCTTCAGGGCGGGCCGGCCCAGGTTCTGCCGGGGTTTCGGACAGGCTGTCTTCTGTATTCTCTGCCGGGGGAAGGGGCAGGGCATCGCTTTTCACGAACCTCTGGTAGAGTCGGGCCGCTACGATGGCCGTGAGGGTGGAGCCGATTGTGGCGAAAAGGGTGGTGGGCAGGATGGCGGCCGGGTCTTTAGAGCCAGCTGCTGCCCTCAGGGCGATGACGCCGGTGGGCAGCAGGGTGACGCTGGATGTATTGATTGCCAGGAACAGGGCCATGGCATTGGTGGCCCTCCCCTTGACCGGGTTCAGGGTGTCCAGGGCTTGCATCGCCTTGATGCCGAAGGGGGTGGCGGCATTGCCCAGACCTAGGGCATTGGCCGAGAGGTTCAGGACCATGGCGCCCATGGCCGGATGGTCCGGAGGCACGTCCGGAAAAAGCCGGATCATAAGGGGGCGGATCAATCGGGAGATGATGGTTAGCATGCCGCCGGCCTCCACCACCTTCATGAGTCCTAAAAACAGGGTCATCACGCCGACCAGACCGATGGCCAGGTCAACAGCGCTGCCGGCGGAATCCACCATGGCCTTTGAAAGGTCTGCCATGGGTAGGGTGGTGGCGGGGTTGGGAAGGAGGCCCAGTTGCCGAGCCCCGGCAAAGCCCAGAGATAAAAACACAATGACTGCAAAAACAATGTTCATGAAAAGATCCCTTCCTCCACGGTTCGGTTTAATGTGCTTAGTACACCACGCCGTAAATACGTACACGGTTCATAAACGCCGGATGCCTTGATTTAAAAATTTGCCGGGCTAAAAAACTGTATACGGACTTGCGACGTGGTGTACTTAGCTCTTATCATTTACCAGGGAGGGGATCAAGGCCTTTACCCGGTTACCCAGCAGGCAGACCAAGTGGATGAATTCCTCCTGTTCAAGGACTGATTGAACCCCAAAATTGCAGTATTGAGGGGAACCAAATACTGACCCGACCATTCAGATTCCCTGAACGGCCGAGTCTTTATATATTGCAGGACAATGACAAAGCTTTGGTCATAAATACCAGAACAATTGAACCATCCTGAAATCATTTGAAATTCATAGGATTAATAGGCACAATCGGGTAGGTCAGGGGCTTTCCAGTCCCTTTGTCGAATATGGAGATTGGCTGCTTACCAATGTTTTAAAGGATATTCCTTACCGGCAATGGGTTTTCAGCATCTCTAAACGGTTACGGATTTATTTTCTCTATTACTGGCAGGGAGTCGCTTGGCGGAGGCTGTCCATGGTCCAGATGGTCTGGCCGTCGGGTGTTTTTCCGTCAGCCTTCCATTTCTCGCTCACTTTCAGACAGTAGGACCCCATATTGACGACCTCAGCTTCCTTATTTGTCGGTTTATCGCCACCGATCCGCATCAAATCCGTGTTGCTGGAAGTATAATTGGGGTTGATGGTGGATACACCGCATCCACTGATGGTAATGACAAGCCCTGTGCATACAGTAAGAAAAAATTTCTTTTTCATGGGAATTTGACCTTTATGATTTTCTGATTTTGTTTTGGCACCGATAGCGGTTTTTTAGGATATGGTATATATGACAGTAAAAGGATTTTTGTCAAGAAAAGTATTATGAATGCAGCAATTCTCAATATGGATCTTCACCGACTCAAAGATGCCGTAACCTATTGAAATCACGTTAGCCGAAATCATGATTTTGTGACATTTTAGCCAAATTTAGAATTGCTGTTATGAATGATAGAAATAACAGTTCATGTTTTATATTGTGGCCTACATTTTTTTATTATTATGACAAATTATAAAAGATAAAATTTTTTGCAACCTATGCTGGATGGTGATAAACACTCTGTGTTTTAATTTTTTAGAATACTTCCATATCTTCAATTTTGCAAGGAAAATGAAATGAAAAAATTGATTTTTTTTACATCCATATTGTTTATATTTATAGCATCAAATCAAGCTGTTGCGTTGGCAGAACGGTTGCAGCCAAGCACTGAGAAAATGTTAATTGGTTCGTGGGACGTATCTGTATATTTTTCGCCTGCTGAGATAGCACAGGTGCTTGGTGGATCTCTTCCACAAAATTTAAGTATAGAACTAACAGGTTCTGGTTCTCAAACGTATCATGCTGGAGGGAAATGCAATAGTGATGGGCAATTTACATTAAGGTTGAACCTGGAAGGTCAAGAGTTGCCGCTCAATTTTTTAGTGCGACATGCAGGGACATGGGAGATACACGACAACATACTAGTCGAAACTACTATTAATTCGGTTGTAATCCCTATGGACCCAATTACTATGAACGTAGTGAAAGTATCACCGGAATATCAATCAATGGTTGCCCCTGTTTCGGGAGAATCCATGTCTGTGAAAATAATTCACATTTCAGAAAAAATAGCAGAGCTTAAGATGATAGAACCGCCATACTACAGTTTTACATTAAGAAAAAAAGATTGAAAAATAGACTCCCGACTCTGTAGAACTCTGTAGATCAATAAGATTGCTGAGTACCAAGCTCTTTAACTATGCCAACTGTTTTTTTATCCATCTTATCTTTCATGTTCACTTATCTGACGGGGTATCATTCGAAAAGTAAGAATAACCAGATCTGCATGAATATTTAAAATATGAATGAAATCATTCAACATAATCTGGAAAGGCTTGCAAATTTTTCGACCTGTGAGGGGATCATTTCAAATTCTCACTGAGGACTGCATCCACATCGAATATCCCCAATGTGGAAATTAAACCCCGGGCTATTAAAAGTTATCAGCATCAAACACCTGAAAAGAGCTGGTCATATTTATAATTGTCGGCACAGGAAACTATTTATTGCTTTTTACCTTGATTTTATATACTCGTCATTTTTGTGTATTGATTACGGATAAAGGAGTGATTAGATGGTTTATATAGCGTTGTATCTGGCTGTGGGCGGTGTTGCCGGTGTGCTGGCCGGGCTTCTGGGCATTGGCGGCGGCCTTGTGATTGTCCCCATGCTAACTTCGATTTTTACGCACCAGAATGTGGCCCATGAAGTCATTGTTCATATGGCCCTAGGCACGTCGCTGGCCAGTATTTTATTTACTTCGATATCCAGTGTGCATTTCCATCATAAACGCAACGCTGTGGTCTGGCCCGTTGTATTCAAAATCACGCCGGGCATCCTGGTGGGGACGTTTACAGGAACCTGGATTGCCTCCATGCTTTCCACCAATTTTCTTAAATGTTTTTTCGGCATCTTTTTATATTATGTGGCCACCCAGATGCTCATGGGTATGAAACCCAAACCCACCCGGGACATCCCGGGCACAGCAGGCATCTTTGCGGCAGGCAGCATTATTGGCGTATTTTCAAGTCTTGTGGGCATTGGCGGCGGCACCCTGTCCGTGCCGTTTCTGACCTGGTGCAATACCAAGATCCATAAAGCCATCGGCACTTCCGCAGGTATTGGGTTTCCCATTGCCGCAGCCGGATTCCTAGGATATGTGATCAACGGGCTTGGCGCTCCGAACCTGCCCCCACTGTCCCTGGGGTTTGTCAACCTTGTTGCCCTGGCAGGAATTGTTGCGGCCTCGGTGCTCACGGCACCCATTGGGGTAAAGCTTGCGCACAGCCTGCCGGTTGACAAGCTTAAACGTGTTTTTGCCGTGCTGCTGTATGTGGTGGGCACAAGGATGCTGATTTCCGTGTTCTGGTAATTGCGGCTTTTCCATCTGCGTTGCTGATTATCTGACAGCCTCCTTTCCAACCGCCTCCTGGGAGCATAAAACCTGACGGAAGTTATCCACCAGCGGATAAACGAAGATTTTTTTGGGGCTGGTCTTGTAGCGTTTTCCCGGCCGGACAAGCCCCACTCCGGTCGTCATGCCAAGATATTTGAAATTGGCCGCCTGGTAGCATGTCCCATTAAAATATTGCGGATCGACAAAGGTCTCCAGCAGCGCCGGCTGATACTCCCAGCGCTGTTCCCAGTCTTTCACCAGGCCTTTGACAATTTTTCCCAATACGTGGCTTGCCAGATACCGGACCTTGACCCAAGGAAAAATTAGAAACCGCCCATTGTTTACAACAAATCCCAGGTTCCTCAACCGCTCGTTGGCACTCCAGCCGATCCATTGATCCCTGGGGGTCAACGCCTTGGCCGCCCCGGAGAAGAGCATACATCCCAATATGTCCCCTTGCGCTTCGATCAAATAGCGCAGATGACATCCAAACGGCCGCTTGTAGCCCAAATAATGGTAACGGTGCAGGTATTCATTAACCAGTGAGACCTCTTTCTTTTTTTGTGCAACCCTTACAACGACCGGTCCGATATCCGAAAGCGTACCTGTAACCTCTTCTTGAGGCCGGGTCCTGTTGTTCGCTACCGGCTGTTTCTGTTGGGCGCTCTTTACTGGGCCGACCTCTTCTTTTTCGGGCAAACGTATGAGGCCTTGGGATTCCAGTCGTTGAAGCAACTTCCGGCAGGCATCCACTTTGTTTCTGCCGGAAGCGGTATACCAGCCCAAATGCTCGCATATTGTATGCGCCAGTTCCGTCAGGCTCAAATTCGGAAACGTCTCTACTGTCTCGCGAATCAGATTAAGTTCGTCGGTTTTTATCTGTCGGCCACACTGGACTATCACAACCCTCTCCTTTTAACGAAAAAAGGAGGATAACCACAGATTATCCCCCTTTTTTTTATGTATGCCGGGGAATGGTGTTTCCCAGGCTTAATGTGCTTTAATTATAGAGCGGTTATCCCTTGAAGGTTGCTTTGAACTGAGCCAGAGCACCACCGAGTTGCAGGGTGGGGATCACATCTGTGTCAAAAGCACGTTCCAGCGGAAGTTTTTCGCCGTTTACTTCGAGGAACAGATCGCCGGCCAGGTCTGTGGCATCAAAGGATACCGTGTCGCCCTGGGTGATCTTGTCGTAGTCAGCGGGGTTTTTAAAGGTCATGGGAACGATACCGAAGTTAACCAGGTTGGCCACATGGATACGGGCAAAAGATTTAACGATAACCGCGCGGATACCAAGCCATCTCGGGCAAAGTGCGGCATGCTCGCGGGAACTTCCCTGACCGTAGTTTTC
>QKDP01000330.1 GCA_003252055.1 Desulfobacter postgatei
CGCGTCCACTTTTTTCCGGAAAAACAGATCCAGGCCTGCATGACCGTTTTCTGCCGTAAAAACCCGGTATCCCTCATCCTCGAACAGAACAGCCAGGCTTTTTCTGATGGAGATCTCATCGTCTATGATGAGAAGCGTTTCCTGATGCATAGTTATAATTTATTCACCGGGGCAGATTCCCCGGTGTCGGACTGAAATATATTGTAAATGATTCTAAAGATTCTACTGCAAAAAGACTATACCAGATTCCTGGAATAAATGTAAATCACAGATTTTTAATTAATTGCGCCATATCCCTGACGGCTGTGTCCATGCCTGTCATGACTGCCTTTGAGATGATGGCATGTCCGATACTGTATTCGGTAATCTCAGACAACCCCTTGAACGCCTTGATTGAATGGTAGCAGATGCCGTGTCCGGCATGGACACCCAGGTTCAGGCGGGCGCCGATTTTTGCCGCGTCCACAATCCTTGTATATTCCCTTTCCCGGTCATACGCGGTTGTGGCATCGCAGAATGCACCTGTATGTATCTCAATGGAATCGGCATCAATTCTGTGGGCCATTTTGATCTGATCCAGATCAGGGTCAATGAAAATACAGACCTTAATTCCGGCATTTTTCAGGGTGATTACGGCTTGACGGATGTGTTCCATATGGGTAATCACATCAAGTCCGCCTTCGGTGGTCAGCTCTTCTCTTTTTTCAGGCACCAGGGTGACGGTGTCAGGTTTGATGTCCATGGCAATGCCCAGCATTTCACTGGTGGCGGCCATTTCAAGTATCAATCGGGTTTTTATTGTCTGGGAAAGCAGCCGGACATCTCGTTCCTGGATATGGCGGCGGTCTTCCCTGAGATGGACCACAATGGCATCCGCACCGGCGGTTTCTGCGGCCAGGGCAGCCTGAACCGGTTCCGGGTATTTGGCACCCCTTGCCTGGCGCAGGGTTGCCACATGGTCTACATTTACTGCTAATTCAGCCATATTAATATCCTTTCGTTCTCCTTAGAATGCACTTAGATCTGGATTGTCTTCAATGCGTCTGAGCAGCTCCAGACTCTTTTCTTCCATTTCCCGGGCCTGGTCCTCACCCAGTTCGTGGTCAAATCCCATCAGGTGAAGAATGCCGTGTATCAATAATTGAGACATCCGTTCATCCGTGGAAATTCCTGCCGTTATAGCCTCGGTCCGGGCCGTATCAAGGGAGATCACCACATCCCCCAGAAGTCCCGGGGTAATATCTGAAAATTCTCCCTCCTGCATGGGAAAGGAGAGCACATTGGTGGAGGCGTCTTTGCCCCGGTATGTCCGGTTCAGGTCCCTGAGCTGGGCATCATCCGTGATCACAATGGAGATTTCGTGATTATCACAGCCCAAGGCGTTTAAGATCTGTTCGGTCTTTTTGTACAGGGGGGCTGTTGGCAGCCTCTCCTCTTGGCGGTTGTCTATCAGTATCCTTAGGTTTTCCATTCTTCTTGTCCTGGTGCTTGTCAATGTACTCAATGCGGCAGTGATAAATGGAGGTTAAAATCGTATTAAAACTTTTGGCGATCTGGTGCAGATCTTTCAGGGTCATTTCACACTCTTCAAGTTGGCCGTCGGCAAAGATGTCATTGATCAGCTCTTTTACCCGGCCCTGGATCCTGGATGGGGTGGGGCGCTCAAGTGCCCGGGTCGCGGCTTCTGCCACATCCGCGAGCATGACAATGCCTGCCTCCCTTGTCTGGGGTTTGGGTCCCGGGTATCTGAAATCATCTTCATTAATATTTTCATTTCCGGCTTTCAGACTTTTGTTATAAAAATATTTTATCAGGGATGTGCCGTGGTGCTGGATAATGCCTTCTACAATTTCATTGCCCAGTTTGTATTTTTTGGCCAGTTCCACGCCTTTTTTAACATGACCGATGAGAATCAGGGCAGACATGGACGGGGAAAGCTTGTCATGGCGGTTCCGCCCGTCAGACTGATTTTCAATGAAATACATGGTTTTGTCCAGCTTGCCGATGTCATGGTAATATGCCATGACCTTGGCCTTGAGACTGTCTGCATGGATGGCGGACGCGGCGGCTTCCGCAAGGGTTGCCACAATGACGCTGTGATTGTAAGTGCCCGGGGCCTCAATCATCAGTTTTTTGATCAGGGGCTGGTCCAGATTTGAAAATTCCAGCAGTTTTGCAGCAGTGGTGTAATTGAACAGGACTTCGATTAAAGGTGTAAATCCCACCGTAATAATGGCCGCAAATACACCGCCCCCCACAGCCATTGTCACCTGTTTAAGCAATATCCCCCAGGAGGATACCTGGGAAGGCATGAAAAAACCCAGGGCAATGGCAAGACATGCATTGAACACCGCCAATTTGAATCCGGCAATAATGAAATGGTGGCGTTCGTTTCGTTCCTTGATCCAGTAGGCCGCTGTGACACTGGACAGAAAAAAGAACAAAAAGACCTGGAACCCGCCGCCAAAGGATATGGTACATAAACTGCAAAGTATCAAAGCAAAATACAGCGCAATGTCAAACCCCAGGAAAATACAGGTGATCATGGCCGCTGCCGGCAAAGGCACCACCATATAAATCGCTTTGGATGCCATTTCACCGGACATCTCCTGATTTGAAGCGTGGGCAATGTACACGGCAAGCTCGGTAAATCCGATATAAAGCAAAAGACCCAGGGCCAGGAAGGTCACGTGTTTATTCATGTCCCGGCTGAGCTTTGGATGATCTTTTAGGTAAAGAAAATAAACCACGAGAAGCAAAAGACTGGTAAACATGCATATGCCGATAATGGTTATGATAAAATCTTTATCTTCTCCCTGTTCGTTTAAAGCGTTGAGCTTGACCAGTTTAATTTCATTAACCCGCTCCCCTTCCCGAATGATCATTTCGCCGGCTTTGATCTGGTAAAGGGTGGGTTTGATACGTGCCTGGGCTTCCCGGATGCGCTTTTCCGTCTCATTTTTATTCAGGGTGATATTGGGCCGCAAAAGCCGCTGGCAGATATCCACAACCAGGTTGGCCAGACTGTAGTTGACACCCTCTAAAATAGGCTGGCCCACGATCCTTACCATGGTCTTGGCCTGGTCCGGGCCGTAAAATTCCTTCAGGTTGGTAATCACACGCTCCTCGTGAGACTGAATCGTCCTCAGGGTGATACCTTTTTCCTCTTCAGCCAGAAGAATTTCTTTGTTGCCAACCACCCCCTTGGTCAGGATGTCGCCGATAATAGTTGAGAGATATCCCGTAATCTCTTGGGAAAATTTTTCCTTGAACAGGATCTGGAATGCGCCTTCTGAAATTTCGATGCCGAGCTTTTTTTCAAATTCGGGCTTGAATGCCAGGGCCATGGAAAAGGAAGTGTCCGGCGGGTCAGGGTGGGTAATGCCCAGGTCATTGTCCTGGGATTGGAACATCTGCCGCCCGAAATTCATGGCCGATGCAATGTCTGAGGTGATATCTTTTAACAGGTTGGAATCGAAATCATATACGGCTCTGATGGATCTCTTGGCATGATTCATTTTGGCCAGGTTGGTGACCTTGTCTTCTATAAATAAATCCTTGGGGGCCTTGATGTCCCTGCCTGCCACATCCCCTATTTTATATACATATGATTCAGTGGTGTGGTCAAAGGTCTGGGCCA
>QKDP01000252.1 GCA_003252055.1 Desulfobacter postgatei
AAATTCCGTCCTTGAAAAAGTATCCAAGGATTATCCCGGAGTCAGAAACCTTATGGCATATTATCAGGGTGCGGATTATGTGTTCACCCACCGGTTGAATCGATGGAGAAGACCTTTGAAACGTGTGGTACAAAGAAACGGCTCTTCTCTGGATCAAAATACAAAAAAAAGACCGTCCCAAAAAAGGTTAGCGACATGTTGGATATATTATATTTTATTTTCTGATAGAACTTAAGGGTACCTGAATTTCAAAGATCCTTATTGTGTTCTTATTGTGTTAGAGATGAGTTTCTTCATAGTAGGGGTGATATCATTCTTTAAAAAAAGGAATACCCCCCTTAATAAAAATAATAGCGGCTTATTTGGCAGATGCCCCTTAAATTTGATTTAAAGTACACATACACTTTCTTCATTTTAGCTGTGATGCTTTTGCTGATGATGATGTGGCATTTGGGTTATTGGGGCGTGCTGGAAACCAGTGAAGCCCGCTACGCTGAAATTTCACGCGAGATGCTCGCTTCGGGCAACTGGATAAAACCCCAACTGCTGGGGATCTACCATTTTGATAAACCGATTATTACTTACTGGATCTCAGGGTTTGGGCAGTATCTTTTCGGCGTCAATCCCTTTGGCTGCCGATTCTTTCTCCAGGTAGCCTACCTATTTCAGCTATTCCTGGTATTCAAAATATCGGTTCACCTTTTCTCCAGCACCCGGAAAGCTTTCTTTGCATTCCTCATTTATGCGGGGTTCCCTCTTGTATTAATATCCGTGCGCAACCTGACCACTGACGCATATCTCAACACCTTTGAACTCTTGGGCGTTTACCTATGGATTCGCCACACCCTCGCAAGGAAACCGCTTTGGCTGTATCTCTTTTTTATCGACCTGGGGGTAGCTATCCTCACCAAGGGGCCGGTCGGCCTTCTGTTGCCGTTGCTAATGATCTACCCCATTCAAAAAATACTCGCGCCGGAAAGAAAAAACGTCAATGCCATTCATGTCTGGGCCGGAACAGCGCTGATGCTGCTGATTGGCAGTTCATGGTTTGTGGCTTTGGTGGCGCAGTCGCCCAAATTATACCATTTTTTTATGGGGCAGCAGATCATCGACCGCATGTTTCACGCTCAGGTTCTGCGGCGAAACGAGCCGTTCTGGTATTACCTGGCGTATTTCCCGCTGCTACTGTTTCCATTTATTCTGCTGATACCCCAAACGGTTATCCGGGCGATCAGGAAAAAGGATAATACCGTCAGACTTATTCTACTGTTCGGTATTGGCATTCCCCTGCTGTTTTTCTCGATTTCCAGTTCCAAACGGGTGCTGTATGTGTTACCCATGGCACCCTATGTGGCCATTTTGGCTGGCTGGCTTCTGGATGAATTACCTTGGCCTCGGCTGAAAAAATATGCCTGGATGACCAGCCTCTTTTACCTGATATTGCTCCTTGCCACGGGGGCTGTGTTTTTGGGGATGATTCCCAGCATCACCATTGTCCCAACCCTACCGGCCTGGATAATTCTCCTGGCCGGTATGGGCTTGCTCATGGCATCCGTTTGCAACATGACCAAAACAAAACTGATCGCACAATCATTGCTGTTTCCGGTTTGCCTGATCCCGGTTTCCACATACATCCTGCACCAGGCCGGAACTGATATCAACGCCATTACCCCTGTTGTCAACTATCTGGAAGCGGAACATCTGGATCAACGGAAGATTGTCGTCTGGGACAAGCGGTTGCCTTCTCTTGCTTTTGAATTGGAAAAAGAGGTGTACAGTGTTTATGACAAAAATGCGGACCTTGATCGCAATACGGCTTTCCAGGAAAATGACAACTGGAAAAAGAACCTGATTAATATTCATCAGCCAGATGAAGTGAGCTATTTAAAGCAGCTGATCAACCAACCTTCTATTTTGCTGGTTAAAGGGAAAGACTTTCCTGGTGATTTTAAATGGATACTCCAGACCTATCCAAACTTGAGAACAATTGGGAAGTGGAGTATATATTATTGATCTGCAATGAAAACAACTATTCATTTATGAATCAGACGGCCAACTACAAACTGACCATTGTGGTGCCCGTATACAATGAACAGGCCAGCATGCATCGAGTGGAGCAAGAATTAGCCGCCTATTTAAATATTGCGGTCGTTCCGGCTTGCGTATTGTTTGTCAACGACGGTTCAACCGATAAAAGCCTCGAATTCATCCAGGAGATCTGTGAACGGCAAACCGCCTTTTTCTATATCGGACTGCAACAGAACAACGGCTTGAGCAGTGCCCTCAAAGCGGGCATTGACACAGTTCAATCAGAGTGGATGGGTTACATGGATGCCGATCTGCAGACGACACCGGAAGATTTCAACCAATTGCTTCAACATGCCGATCAATACGAGATGGTGATTGGTATCCGGGTCGGACGGAAAGACTCGTTTGTGAAAAAAGCCTCGTCGCGTATTGCCAACGGCTACCGTCGCCTAATGATCAACGACGGTATTGAAGACACCGGTTGCCCGCTTAAAATAATACGCACCGCCAATGCACGTCAGATCCCTTTTTTTAATGGCATGCACAGGTTTTTACCGGCCCTGGTGCAACTGCAGAAAGCAACGGTAAAGCAAGTGCCTGTCAGACACTTCCCGCGCCTTGAAGGCCGGAGCAAGTACCACCTGTTTAACCGGCTGGTAGGTCCTTTTTTTGATTGTTTTGCCTTTCGCTGGATGAAAAAAAGATACATCAATTACCAAATCGAGTTAAAAAATGTGGAATAATAATTATCTCATTTTCGGCTTAGGTTTTCTGGCCCAGTTATTGTTTTCATCGCGTATGCTGGTACAGTGGATCTTGTCGGAACGTGCACGTAAGGTAGTATCCCCCCAAATCTACTGGCAACTGAGCATTGCTGCTTCCGTTGTGATGGCTGCCTACGGCTGGCTGCGTCACGATTTTGCCATTATCCTGGGACAGATACTGACCTACTTCATTTATATTTACAACCTCAAGCTCCATGACGGCTGGCGGCAAATGGCCCTTTGGTTACGAGTCCTCAGTTATCTGCTGCCGCTGCCGGCCCTGGTTCTGTTTCTGATCTTCAATCCGCAGCATCTTGACACCTTGTTCACTAATCAGAACATCCCGATGATATTGCTGGTCTGGGGATCAATCGGCCAGGTGGTTTTTACGATGCGTTTTGTCTATCAATGGCAGGCAGCAAGAAAAAGCCACGAATCGGTCCTGCCCCTGGGATTTTGGAACATCAGTCTTTGCGGTTCGCTCATGATCATCAGCTATGCCCTTTACCGGCATGATCCGGTATTGCTGGTCGGGCAGTCATTTGGTGCAGCTATTTATGGACGGAACATCTGGCTGTCCACACACGGTTCCTCTGTTCGGTCCTCTGCCTCTTTAAATTCTCTTTATGATAAGGGGATCATACAGGGGAAATCCGGTTCCTGAATTTGTTATTTGGTTTAACTTAGGGTGTTTTTTAATTAACCCAAGTTTTCGAGCGAAAAGGAGAAACTCTATAATGTCAAGTGGTTAGGTTTTTGTATGGCACTACATGTTTTCCGTAGCAAAATATCATGTTAAAAAGCATTGGAAATTTTTCAAAATTTGGTGTAAGCAAAAATA
>QKDP01000035.1 GCA_003252055.1 Desulfobacter postgatei
AATAAAAAGGTGCTGCTCATCATTGACGAAGCCCAGCTGCTCACCCAGGAAATGCTTGAAGAGATCCGCCTGCTGTCAAATATTGAAAAACAGGATGCAAAACTGATAAATATTTTTTTCATAGGGCAGAACGAATTCAATGAAATTTTGAACAGGCCCCAGAACAGGGCGGTGCTCCAGCGGATGACCCTCAACTATAACCTGGACCCCTTGACCCCGGAGGAGGTAGATGAATATATCCGGCACCGGCTCAAGGTTGCAGGCACACAGGAGCGGCTGTTTGACCGGGATGCGGTTCAGGAAATTTTTCTATATTCAGGCGGATTTCCAAGACGCATCAATATTTTATGCGATCATTCCCTCTTGTCCGGGTTTGTCAAGGAGCAGCCGATCATTGATGCAGGCATTGTAAGGGAATGCGCAAAAGAACTGCAAATTCCGGCCCATGTCAGCAACCGTGACATCAATGCACCTTTTGGGCCCGGAACCTGCCATGAAAATAAAAATCCCCCCCCGGAAGACCTGTCTGCCCGGACGTTTGACCTTCATCCGCCTGTGCAGCAGCCAGTCTCTCCAGTTCCACAACCGCCCAAAAAACGATTTCCATGGGGGAAGCTGGTAATTTTAATCTGCTTTTTTATTTTTGCCTGGTACTTTATGACCCCTGACCATTATTTTTCCATGCTTTCCCAGGGAAAACAGCCAGTTGACAAAAAACAGGAAATAACAAAAGAACAAAAAACAGAAAAAACTATCCAGCCGGAAAATCAGCCCGTTGTCCGGAATCCTGAACACCCGGATAACCCGACTCCGCCCAATCCAAGGACTGTTGGTGAAAAAAAAATGCAGGGCCATGCTGAAAATCCGGAAGAACTCACTCTTGCCGTTGAAATCCCAGCTGTTGAAGTGCCTGCCGTTGAAACCCCGGAAACAGATATATCACCTGAATTAAATAACCCCCCGCCCCCACTTCCAAGGGATAAAATTACAGTCCGGTTTAATCATAACGCCAATGATCTTGCTGAAAAAGACCTTGAAAAGCTTGAAGCATTTTCAAAATCCCTGGCTGTTCACCAGGATTCAAAAATTCTCATTACCGGATATACGGATGCCATGGGGAGTGGCACGTATAATTTACAATTATCCGAATCCAGGGCCAATATTGTGAAAAGCTTTCTTCTAGGGCTGGGGGTCAAAAGCGATCAGATGAAAATCCAGGGCAGAGGCGGACAGGACCCCATTGAAAGCAATGATACGGTATGGGGCCGGATGATGAACCGCAGGGTTGAAATAGAGGTGATTGAATTCCAGTGAATACATCCAACACTGCCTGTTCCCGGAAAAAATGGAAAAATGTGGATCTGCTGATTCCCTATGCCGCACCGTATTTTGCTTATGTGGCTTTTTCTTCTGTTCTGCACAACAAGCTGCCCGAAGAAATCATATATGTAATGAAGCTGGTGATTGTACCCGGGCTTTTGATCTGGGCCTGGAAGTGGTACGTTCCCTTAACCGGCCCTGAAAATAAATGGATATCCTGTTTGTGGGGAATCGTTTTCGGGATCATTGGACTGGTGGTGTGGTGCGGTTTATATGCCCCTTTTACGAATCCCGGGGATGGCGCGCCGTGGTCTGATCTCGCATTTGCCCTGAGGCTTTTGACGGCCGGTTTTGTGGTGCCGGTTTTCGAAGAGTTGTTCATGCGCGGATTTGTCTTCCGAGTCGCCCTGCAATGGGATCTTCTGCGCAGGCAAAAAACGCCAAAAGCCTTTTCTGCTGCCCTGAATGACGCCAGTCTTTTTGATGTGGCACCGGGTCAGTGGACCGTTTACGCTATTGTGATTTCAACGCTTATTTTTGCTGCCGGTCATCTGGTTGGCGAATGGCCCGCAGCCATTGCCTACGGCGTACTCATGGCCCTTTTGTGGATATTTAGAAAAGATCTGATTTCCTGCATTGTTGCCCACGGGACAACCAATATCGGGCTGGCCCTTTATGTCTATTGCTTCGGGCATTGGGAACTGTGGTAAGACCGGGTTGCGATCAACACATATTAAACATCAGGGAATACTTATATGCGTTTCACACTGATTCAACAGAATTTGAAAGAGAATCCACGATCCTGGCTGATCACCGGATGCGCCGGGTTCATTGGCTCCAATCTTCTGGAGACCCTGCTTAATTTAGGACAGACCGTGACCGGCCTGGATAATTTTTCCACAGGATTTCAGCATAATCTGGACCAGGTCAAAGAGGCAGTGGGTCCTGACGCATGGCAGAAATTTTCTTTTATTGAAGGGGATATCACCCATGCCGGCACCTGTGCGGCTGTTTGCAAAGGACAGGATTATGTGCTCCACCAGGCAGCTTTGGGTTCCGTTCCCCGCTCTGTTGCCGATCCCTTGACCACCAATGAAAATAATATTACAGGCTTTTTAAATATGCTGACCGCAGCCCGGGACGCGGGCGTAAAACGGTTCGTATATGCTGCGTCAAGTTCCACCTATGGCGATCATCCAACACTCCCCAAAAAAGAGGAGAATATCGGTAATCCTCTCTCCCCTTATGCCGTGACAAAGCTGGTCAATGAACTGTACGCCCGGGTGTTTGCTTCCACCTACGGGTTTAAAAGCATCGGGCTGCGGTATTTTAATGTGTTCGGCCGCCGGCAGGATCCTAACGGGGCCTATGCAGCCGTAATTCCTTTATGGTTTGGTGCATTGATCCGGAAAAGCACGGTTTATATAAATGGAGACGGTGAAACCAGCCGGGATTTCTGTTTCATCGATAATTGCGTCCAGGCCAATCTGCTGGCTGCAACAGCCGGAGATGACGCCGCCGATCAGGTATATAATGTTGCATTTGGGCATCGCACCACGTTAAAGCAACTGTTTTCATTGATCCGTGACCGGGTGGCCGGGACACTGCCGGACCGCGCCGGCGTAATTCCGGAATACAGAGACTTCAGGCCGGGAGATGTTCGCCATTCCCTGGCAGATATATCCAAGGCCCGGGATCTTCTGGGATACAGTCCGCAGTACTCGGTTCAGACCGGCCTTGATATGGCAGCCCTCTGGTACATGAAGCATTTAACTAAACCGGAAGAGGCATAATGCGTTTTTCTATTGGCATTTTTGCAGCCTTATTTCTTTTATTAAGCTCTTCCGCCATGCCGGCCTTAGCTTTGTCTCCGGATGAAGTGCTTGTTATTGCCAACCGTAATGCCGCTAAAAGCCCGGGCCTTGCCCTCTGGTACATGGAAAAACGGCAGATACCCAAGGAGAACCTGCTGCTGGTATTTGTCACAGACAAGGAAACCTGTTCACGTGATGATTATTTGAAAAAAATCGTTCCCCCGGTCCGCCGCGCCCTGGAAAAAAATCGGAAGATCAGCGCCATTGTCACTATGTATGGGCTTCCGCTGAGAATTTCTTCGCCAGGGATGACAAAAGGCGAACAGGCCCGGATGGACCGGTTGGCAGCGCAAAAGAAAAAGTTTGATGCCCTGAAAGAAAAAAACGGGCAAATGACTGAAGATCAGAAAAAGGCGCTGAACCAGGTAAATCAGCAAATTAAACAGCTCAAGATTTCCACGGACAAAGTGGCGTCCTTTGATTCTGAATTAATGCTT
>QKDP01000357.1 GCA_003252055.1 Desulfobacter postgatei
GAATAATCAAGCAATTTAATGGCAGTCTTTTGCGCAAGTCCCTTTGTTGGCATTCCAGAGTCTTGTTCGGCAACATGTGAAGCGGCCACATCCTGTTCAAGTTTTTCGACAATGGCAAGCGCTTCCTTTTTGTTATGTTCGGTCATTGAATCACCTCATTCCAAAGTCAACCCGTCATCAGCATCCCGGCGGAAAAAACAAGCGCCAGGCCCATGACCCACCCTTCTTTCCCATTGGGGAAAAACCGTGGATCTGTCCGATTTTCACTGTAACACCGGGCCTGCATGGCAAGGCTTAAGTCATCTGCAGATTGAAATGTTTTTTTCAACAGGGGCCAGGACAGGTTGATAAGTCGCCGCACAGGATTTTTCCTTAAATTGCCGCACCGGGCATTGACAGCATGGGTCACTTCCCTGGCATTATCAAGGATCAGGGGCATGAATTTCAGGGCCAGACCCGCCATCACAGCCACCCGTTTTTCAGGAATAAAAGGAACGGGTTTGAAAAACCACTGGACAGCCGCCTTGATTTCCATGGACCGGGTGGTGGCGGTCAACATAAGCCCCAGCAGCATGACGATCAGAAACCGTAACGAAACCAGGCTGCCGGAAGTAAGCCCCTGGCGGGTCAGGCAGAATCCGTACAGGGTCACCATGGGATCGCCGGGCGTGCCTGCCCACCGGCAGAAAAATATCAGTATTAAAAACAAAAGAAAGATTTTCAGCTGCGCCACAAGCCTTGCCGGGCCCAACCCCAATGTTTTCAGTATGAACATTAAAACGCACAGGCAGACAATATTCCCCGGCAATCCCGTTTTTAATACAGCCAGGCTCAACAGGCAGACCAGAAGGCATTTGCACCGGACATCCAGGGTATGCCATAAGGTGTGGCCGGAATGATAGGAAAAAAGTGTCATAAAGCCCACGCCTGTGCCATGGGGGTAAACGGATTTTTCACGCCATATGATTCAAGGCAGGGGGCAAGCGAGACTGGATCGCCCTCTTCCTGGATCCGCCCTTTGTCCATGATCACCATTTTGGTGGCAAGCCAGATCACCGGTGCCACATCATGGGTGGTCATGACAATGGCATGGCCGGACTGGTGCAGCGTTCGGCACAGTCTGACCAGGGATAGAACAGAAGGATAATCCAGATTGGCAAAGGGCTCGTCAAAAATAATAAGCTCCGGTTCCATGACCAGGATGCCGGCAATGGCCAGCCGCCGTTTTTCCCCGCCGGAAAGGGTGGCAGGATTTCTGTCCTGTAAATGGCCCAGGTCGAGCAGGTTAAGGGTGCTAAGGACGCTTTCATTAATCTCTTCCCGATCCATGTTTAAATTTTCCGGGCCAAAGGCGGTTTCATCAAACACGGTATCTGCGATGAGCTGGGTATCCGGGTCCTGGAAAACCATGCCGATCTTTTTGCGGGCAAAGGTCAGGTCTTTTTGGATATCCTGCCCATTGAGCAGAACCCGGCCGGTATCCGGCATCAACAGACCGTTAAAATGGCGAATCAGGGTGGTTTTTCCGCATCCGTTTTTCCCGGCAAGCACAACGAAATCATCTCGGGACACGGTCAGACAAATGTCAAGTATGCCTGTATCCCCCGAACCAAAGGCATGGGTCAGATGCTCTGTTTTCAGTAACGCCGTATACATAAAACCCTTAAAACCGGATCAGGGGACGAAGCTTTCGGGCGATCATTACCGCTGCAACCATTTTAAGCACATCACCGACAAGAAAGGGATACATGCCGACAGCCAGGGCCTTGCCCCAGGACACAGCCAACACCCATTTCAGCCAGGGCACCCCGAACATATAAATCATCGCCATTCCCGCAATGGTAGCCCCAGAATCCCGGGCCAGGCGCTTTTCAGTGCGGCCGGATATTACAGAGGTAAGGAACGCGGCAGGCAGATAAGACAGAAGATATCCGCCGGTGGGTCCAAACACCTTTCCAATACCCGAGGTACCGCCGGCAAATACCGGCAGTCCGGCAAATCCCATGAGCAGATAAACCGCCACGCATCCGGCAGCCCAGGCCGGCGGCAGAATCAAACCCGCCAGGAGGACAAACATGTTTTGAAGTACAATGGGAACAGGGCCCACAGGTATGGCAATCAATGCGCCAATGCTGATCAGGGCGATAAAAAGGGCTGAATACACAACCGGTTTTACAGAAACATCCATGAGTTTACCATTCATTTCAAGGGTTTCTTTTAAGAATGAAAACAGTCGCCATAAATAATTTTCCGGGTGATGCCGTCCCTGCCTTTGACAATGAGGGCACCGGTGTCATCCACATCCAGGGCCTTGCCTTCATACACCCGGTCATGGGTCTGAACCCTGACTTCGGTGCCGATGGTGGCGGTCCGATCCTTCCACTGGCTGATAATCCGGGCCGGATCAACGGCCGTAAGCCGTGATTCAAACAGATCCAGGAACCGGGTCAGGATCTGTTTTCTGGAAACAGGTTTTCCCAGGGCTGATTTCAGGGAAATGGCCTGATATTGATCTGATTCGGGGTCATTGTTCACATTAAGACCGATGCCCAGAAACAGGAGATTAACCATATCAGCCCGGGTTTCCATTTCCGCCAGCATCCCGGCCAGCTTGCGGCCCTTGAGAAGCAGGTCATTGGGCCATTTGACCCGGACATCCAGGTCAAATAAACCAGCCAGCACTTCGGACATGCAGGCAGACGCGGCAAAATTTATGGTCCAGGCCAGGGGGGGCGGCAAATCCGGTTTAAGGATCAGGGTAAACCAAAGCCCGCCCCGGGCAGAGGACCACGGCCTGTTCAGCCGGCCCCTGGAGGCTGTCTGGACTTCGGCAATGACACAGCCGGCATGCCGGACGCCTTGCCGGGCCATTTTTCGGGCCTGGTCCATGGTCGAGCCAAGTTCCGGGAAATGGAAAATTTTATGCTGAAGGTGTTTTGGGAAACAAAAAGGGTACAGCAGGTTGCCGGCGTCCTGAAGTTCATACCCCGTTGGCCGGGCCTTAATATCCACGCCGGCCTGTTTCAAGGCCTTAATGTGTTTCCAGACCGCCACCCGGGAAATTCCGGCAGACTCGCTGATTTTGACCCCGGAAACAGGTTCTCCCTCCGACTGGTACAAAACCTTAAGAATCATTTGCCTTTTATCCGGCAACATTTGGTTAACTTTCATGACAGGCAATGGTTAACCGAATATTGGGCCCGGGTCAAGCAAAATCTTTCCCCAAAAAACAGCCAGAGACGGAAATCAGGCAACAGAGGCGGAAAAGCCAAACCGGCCGTCAAGTTCCAGCGCCAGCCTGTCACCTGATTTCAAGGCGGCCACACCGGCCGGAGTTCCTGTAAGGACGACATCTCCAGGCAACAGGGTGAAAAAACCGGACATGTAGACAATCAAGTCAAAGATCCCGTTAATCATCAGCTTCGTGCTCTCATCCTGACGCACCTCGCCATTCACTTCCAGTTTCAACCGCGTATCCTGGGGGTTCGGAAGGTCGTCAGGTCTAATAAAAGGAGAGATCGGGCAGGAACCGTCGAATGCTTTTGCTTTCTCCCAGGGCAGACCTTTCTCCTTCAGCGATTTCTGGATATCCCGCAGGGTCAGATCCAATGCAATCCCGAAACCTGCAACGGCAGCCTCCACCTCTGCCCGGCTTGCCCTGCTGATCTTTTTGCCGATCAACACCGCCAATTCCGTCTCATTGTGGCAGTCTTTGGTAAAATCAGGGATCACAATGGGCTGGCTGATCGGCTGCAGTGATGTTGCCGGTTTGATAAACAAAATAGGTTCCGTGGGCATGGGATTTTCCAATTCCTTGATATGATCGACATAATTGCGCCCGACACAAACCACCTTTCCCACCGGCAGGTCGCACACCGACCCGTCGTTAAATACATGCTGATATTTCATAATTTCCTTTTTTACATTTGTTTAGAACAATAAATCCCAAAGCGCTTTGTCATTAAACCGCGTTATCAGTCCTTCAACGACGAAAGTACCGGAGAGTGGTCCACCAAATATTCTGCAAGCTCATCGACCTCAGAATAAACACGGGAATCCAGTCGTTTCAACCAGCGTTTCGGTATCCCCTCGACCCCATAAACTGCACCGGCAAGCATCCCGACCAGTGCACCGGTCGTATCCGCATCCCCCCCCTGGTTTACCGTACCGATGAGGCAATCTTCAAAGTTGTCCGTTGAAAATAAAAAATGGAAAACGGTCTGCACCGTATCAACAACGAAGGCTGAGCTTTTACCCGGATACGGATCATAACAAAAATCCGGATATTCATTCACAAAACTTTTGGTATGCATCAGAAGCGGACCCAATCCCAATTCAGCTCCCATCATGGCCTCATGAAGCAGACGGCCAAAAAAGATACATGCCGTATCAGACAAAGGGTTATTGTGCGTCAGGTGGGCCTGTTCCACGACATATTGAGCAAGGAGCGCTTCACTTCCCAAGGTGTAAAGCGCAACGGGAAGCATGCGCATCAGGGCCCCGTTTCCGGCACTCCAGCGACTCGGTTTCACCTCAAGGGTCTGGTGCAGAATGTAGTTTCTGATTCCCCTGGCACATGTGGAACCGACATCAATGGGGCGGCCTTTCACCCAATCGGCAAATTCCTCTGCAACGGCGGAAAGATTCCACCCTTTAGACTTTTGAATGGCCCGTCCGATACAAATCGACATTTCAGTATCATCGGTTACTTGACCGGCTTTGAGATAGAGCCATCCTTTCCCAATGATCTGTTTATGTACACCATATTGTAATTTGATTTCCTGGGGCGTCATGAACTCGGTCGTCGCTCCCAAGGCATCTCCAATGGCAAGACCGACAAAGGCCCCCTTTGCCTTGTCCACAATCTGCTTTCTGTCAGGTATCCGAACCGATTGCATGACTGATGGTTTCCCTGTTTTTATAAGAAAGTCTGTGTAGCCTACACAGATATTTCAACTTTCGTTGCGGGCTGAACCACAGTGAAAAACCAGGTCAGCCCGTGGCTGTTATATGATTCGTCTGGAAATATCGTACACACCGCCGATGACCAACACTTCTTCCTCCCCCTTGAGTATCCCGGAATGAAGAAAAGCGCCATCAAAAAAAATTTTTGAAACAGGCACCCTGGCTTCAATAACGAATGTTCCAAATTCCCAAGCCCGCTCAAAATCATGGGTAAAGGAATTTAGATTATTGAGCCGGACCACCCCTTTACCCTTCTTGCCGTCCCATTCAAGCAGCTCATGATCGTAAAACCCATGCACACCTCTGTAAAGGGTAATGTGGGTGGTATCGGGATCGCGGCGTTTCATCTCGTACTGAACAAATTCATAAAGAAGATCCAGCTGGGAGAAAATACCGTTGGTTCGTCCTGAACCTTTCATGCGATCCTTCAGGTATGATAAATACGCTTGGCTATCTTTCCCGTTGATCCGGCCGCCATGATAGGTTGGGGGCAACCCCATCCTGGTTTGCACCCATCCTTTCAAGACAGCCCCTTCAACGGAATCGGCATCAAAAAGCCAGCCCCGGAGAAATCTTAAGTAACTGTGTTTTATACTGAGCAGCTCACCAACATTTTCTTTTTCCCGCCATTGATGAAGATGAAACGCAACTTCCATATAATCTCGAAATATTCTTGCCCTTTCTTCCCAGCTGGAGAGGTCATCCAACTGTTTGAAAAAACGGGCATGGGTAGTCCGTACACCATGGACACTTAACGACGTAGGATTGGCGTTGAATTCGCGGGAGCCAATGACCCACGCCGGCACACTGCACAAGCTGTATTGATAATGATAATCAGACATAGCATAAAAAATTTTTTAAATAATCTCCTAATTGAAATATTAAAACAAAATTTTATCAGACTTTAGAACCCGGGTAAAGATGGTTTCCACATTGTTTCATACAGTCGCATAGGCATGATTGAAATTTTGCATGAAAAGCAGATGAACGATAATGAAATGTGCTGATCCACACCTGCTATTTTATCATTTCCACCTTGCGGCCAGACTTGAAAAGCACACCCAAAAAGCTTAGGTTATTCTGGATATATTTTTTATAAGAAAGTCTGTGTAATCTACACAGATCTTTCAACTTTTGTTGTGGGCTGAACCACGGTGAAAAACCAGGTCAGCCCATGGCTGTTATATTAAAGGAAACAATGCCATGCTGACACAGACCATTACATTCCCTGCGGCTTTTGCGGCAGGCCTTCTGTCGTTTCTGTCCCCTTGCGTGCTGCCGTTGATCCCGGCCTATTTCAGCTTTATTACAGGGCTCTCTTTAGATGAACTTACAGCTGACGACAAAGAAATACGCAAAAAGGTAATCCTGTCCACCCTGGCCTATGTGGCTGGATTTTCCTTTATTTTTATCCTATTCGGGGCATCCGCCTCGTTTCTTGGCGGGCTTGCCTCCCGGTATTCCTGGGTGATTCGTTATGTGGGCGGCGGCATTATCCTGGTCTTCGGGCTGCATCTGCTCGGTATCATCAACATTAAAAGTTTTCAGTTTGAACATAAGTTTCATGTCAAAGAGACACCCTTTCATCTGTTTGGCACATTTTTGATCGGCATGGCCTTTGGCGCGGGATGGAGCCCGTGCATCGGCCCCATGCTGGGCAGCATTCTCATTGTGGCAGGCAGCCAGGACACCATCCTTAAAGGCGTGCTTCTGCTGGCCACCTATTCTGCGGGCATGGCACTGCCTTTTATTGTGATATCCATTTTCATTAACTCCATGCTCAGTTTCATGAAAAAAGCCACCCGGGCCATGGGTATTATCAATAAATGTGCAGGGGGGCTGCTTATTGTCATTGGTCTGCTTTTGATCTTTGACAAATTCCGGCTGCTGACAGCCTTTTAAATTCCGGCAAGAAACCCATGATCACCCGGGCGCGTTCATTTACCGCCTGGTATCCGGACTTTGTTCTATTTCTTGATTGTTTTTTCATTTTTTGCTATACATTGCTTATAATAAGGAGGTGACATATGAACAGATCAACAATACTTGCTCTATTTATACTTGTCAGCGGTGCATGCCTTTTTTCGGGGTGTGTGGTTCCGGCTGACGGCTATTATTCTGATCCCTATTACGATTCCGGTGTAACGGTCGTTCCGGCCTTACCCTACACGGTAAGCCTGTATGAACAACCGTACTACAACTATATGGGCTATTATTATTTCTATAGCAATCAACGCTGGTACTATAGCAGGACCCCAGGTGGAAACTGGATCGCGTTGCCCCGTACGCACTGGCCATATGACACCACATGGAAGGGCCGCCATTTCCATAATGATCACCGCGATCATAAATACGACGGGCATAATACGCGTCCGCCAAAGGATCCAAAATATCGGCCCCAAGAGAATCCCCGTTGGAGAGACAAGGACCATCAGAAAAACGATCCTTTCCGTAACTACCCACGGTATAATGACAAATACCAACAGAAAAAGGATCCAAAATATCGGCCCCAAGAGGATCCCCGTTGGAGAGATAAGAACCATCAGAAAAACGATCCTTTCCGTAACTACCCACGGTATAATGACAAATACCAACAGAAAAAGGATCCACGCTACAAAGACCCGCGGCGAGAGGATTCTCGACGGTTACAAAAGTATCCAATGCAGAAAGACAGACGCCGTGATGAAATGGAGCAGCGGAGACAGTATCCAGGAAAGCGGGCCATGGATCCACATCAACATGATCGCAACAAAATGGAGCAGGAACGGGATAATCGCAATCAGCACAAGATGATGAGGCATCCTCCCCAGGACAAAAAACAACAGGACGGCCAAAACCGCACTAACGAGGAAGAGGAAATAAGACCCGGCGAACCTGAATTTAGACATCGTCGATAACTGTTGTCATTTTTCGGCAGGGATCGGACCGTATAGGCCGATCCCTGCCGCTTTCCTTATGAATGCTGGAGAATTACATTCAATACCAGTGGTCTTGTAAAATTTTATACTTGGATGATTGAGTTTTAGGGCAGCAGGATAAACTATGCTCTGCAGCCCCAATTTTTAACTTTGGCTTTTGCGCAATATAAATAGTACCATACCGGCAGCAAAATAAGGTACTAAACCGGGTGAGCCATTGTGAACATAACATCCGACATTAACAAAACAGCAGATACTCATCAGATATTCAAAATTGCAGGCCTGGCCTTTTTACTGAACCTGATTTTGACGATTGTAAAGGTGCCCCTCGCCATCCTCACCGGAAGCTTAGCCATTACAGCCAGTGCCATTGATTCTGGAACAGATGCCGTGGCCTCCTTGGTCATTTATGGTGGCGTCAGGCTGTCTACCCGCAAAACCCGTTCCTTTCCCCTCGGGCTTTACAAACTTGAAAATGTGGCGTCCGTAACCATTTCCCTTTTTATTTTTATTGCCGGATATGAAATCGTTAAACAGATCTTTTCTTCGAGCGACAGCCTTCCGCAAATCACACCGATTTCCATTTTCCTTTTGATGGGCAGCAGCCTTTCAATATTCGGGTTTGGACAATATGCCCTCCACGTCGGCAAAAAGACCCGGTCTCCGGTTTTGATTGCCGAAGGCCGCCATCGCCAGGTGGATGTCCTGTCATCTATTGTGGTCCTGGTATCCGTCCTATTCAGCTATTTTGATCTGCAGACCGACCTTATGGGAATCTCCATTGACCGGATTGGCGCAGCATTGATTCTTTTTTTTATTGCAAAAACCGGATGGGAGCTTCTGTCCGATGGCATGCGGGTCCTTCTGGATGCATCCATCGATTTCCCCACCCTGGATAAAATACGCAGCCTGATCCGCCAAGAACCGGCTGTGGATGAAATCAAATCCCTGATCGGACGCAACGCCGGTCGGTATCGGTTTATCCAGGCAACCATCACCTTAAATATCAGCGATCTTGAAGCGGCATACAAAATCAGTGAGGAGATCGAAAATCGGATTTTAATCCGGATTCCAAATATCGAAAAAATAACCATTCATTTTGAACCAAAGGTTCGAACCCATGACATTCTGGCATTGCCCCTGGCGGATAAAAGCGGTCATATCAGCCATCATTTCGGGCAAGCCCCTTATTTTGGCATACTCCACCTTCACAAGGAGAATCATACCATTGATTCGATAAAGATCATGGAAAATCCTCATTGCACCGTTTCGACGGCAAAGGGACTGCGTGTGGCAGAGTGGCTGGTTGATCAGAAAATCACCCTTGCGGGGATCAAAGAGGATGTTTCCCACAAAGGCCCGGGATATGTACTGTCCAGTGCAGGGATAAAAATCAGGCAAATTTCATCCCAAAATATGAGTGGTGCGGTGCGGGAAATAATGGGTCCTGAAAATCAAGAAAAAAGCCGCTCACCTTCCTTTACGCTTTTTTAACAACAGAACATTTAAGGTACATGGCACCGAACCCTGCAATCTTACAGGAAATATCGTGCCCATTTACAGGGTCATCAAGGAGTTTGATGTTTTTGACCTTCGTACCCAATTTGATTGTGTCCTTCCCGGCCTTAAGATCTTTGATGGTGGTTACTGTATCTCCATCCCGCAACGGAGTGCCGTTGGCATCGAGGAATCGTGGCGCATTTTCCGAAGGTGTATCAGAAGCTTGATCAGATACCCACTCATGAGCACATTCAGGGCATATCCACAGGAGTCCATCGGAATAAGCATAAGGTGAATTACATTTGGGACACATATTTTTTTCAACTGACATGGCAAAATCCTTGTTGATCGTATAATATTTTTTTCAAGCAGTGAAACACTTATCACGATGATAAACAAATCTTGTGTGTATATCAGGGAGCCTCAATTTAAGTCAAGACAAGAATAACAGTCTGAAAAATGAGGGCTCAGGGAAGATAACACGTGTACATTGTTACCTGATTAATCGGTTATCCGGTTTTCTTTTCTTCGTACAGCACCGCCTGCTTTAACCGTTTAAATTCCTGTTCACCCGACCCTGCTGTTCCCAAAGGACGGTTGACGCTGTCATGGCAGTCAGAACCGCCGGTGACAAGCAGGTCATATTTTTCAGCCCAGGCCAGAAGCAATGCCTTATGTTCCGGCGCATGGCCCGGGTAATGGATCTCAAGGCCTCTGACACCGGCGTCCAGAACCTCGGGCAGCAGGCGTGCCACGGTTTCCACGGGCGGCAGCACCTCCTTGTAATGCCCTTCCCCGGGAAAAGAACCGGCAGCCGGGTGGGCCAGCACTGCAACTACAGGTTCAGTTTTTATAAACCCTTTCACCTGTTCAAGGTTCACCCCCGAAGGCAGATAGGCAGGACTGTCATTGCCGATGATGCGGTTAATGGTATTTTTGTCCGAAACACCGAGTTTCTCGTCCAGGGCCATGGCAAAATGGCGGCGGGAGGCATTGTCCGAATATGCAGCAATATCTTCAAAGACAAGATCCCTTGACAATAAAGGGGATTTTCCGCCAGGCCCGAACACCTCGTTGATCTTCTCAATCCTTGCCCGGACCAGACCCTCTCCCCGCCCTCCTGCCAGAAGGGCTTTAAACCGCGTGACAAACCCCGGATCTTCTAACAGCGCGCTTGAAAAATAAGTCAACACGTGCAAGGTGCCCGTGAAAAAGGCCCGTTTGAAGCGCACGGAAATTTCAACCCCCGGAAACACCTCTATACCCAACTTTTTTCCCACATCCAGCGCAGGTTCAAGCCCATCCAGGGTATCATGGTCGGTTACGCCTATAACCTTTATACCCATGTCCGCGGCCCGGGTCACCAGATCACCGGGGGAAAAATCCCCGTCAGATGCGGTGGTGTGATTATGCAGATCTGCAAATATATGTGTCATTAACGGCCTCCTGACATTATCATTTCTCTATCTGATTTTACAATACCATGGTTTTATCACAAATTTATCCCCCCTGAACACATTTTCTTTTTTAACCAAATTTGTAATATTTTATTTAATTTTTTTAGATTAAATGATAGAAGCGAGGATTCGAATATCGACAACCCATAAACATCTGGACTTATATTACCTATGGATCCTTTACATACCCTTGGGAAAATCAGTTCTCCCGATCAGGCCAAAAATCTATTCAGATCAAAACTTGACAGCGCACAATCAGTGAAAATTGCCAAGATCAAGCACCCGGATGTACTGGTCCGTATCGCCAACGCCATTGCCCTTTGCAGGCCGTCAAAAATATTTATCAATACCGGATCAAAAGAGGACAAGGATGCCATCCGGAAAATTGCCCTTGAAAAGGGGGAGGAACGTGCCCTTGCCATGGCAGGGCACACCATCCATTTTGACCTGGCCAGCGAACAGGGAAGGATCGTGGACCGCACCTATTACATTGCCGCCCCCCAGGACCTGGTATCCAGCCTTGCCAACCGCATGTCCCCTGAAGAGGCCGCAAAAGAGATTGAAAACAACATGTCCGGCATCATGGAAAACCTGACCATGATTGTGGGGTTTTACATGAGAGGGCCTGTGGGATCCCCAGCAGCCAACCCTGCCTTAGAGATCACATCCTCTGCCTATATATCCCACAGCGCAGAGCTACTTTATCGAAATGCCTTTGATGATTTCAACCGCGAAGTTGAACAAAAGGGATATTTTTTCACCAATATACACTCCGAAGGCCTGAACCGTACCGAAGATCTTCCCCATGCCCGGGTGTTCATGGACCGCAAATACCAGACCACCTATGCCTGGAAATGCACCTATGCCGGCAATACCCTGCTGCTTAAAAAGGGCAATCACAGGTTTGCCGTGGACAAGGCCGTATACCAGAACCTGGGCCAGGAGTTGTCAGAACATATGTTTATTACGGGCATCAGCGGACCGGGTGGCCGGACCACCTGGTGTGCAGGCGCGGCCCCTTCCGGATGCGGAAAAACTACCACGGCCATGGCCGGAAATGTATTTATAGGCGATGACCTGGCCCAGATGTGGATTGCCGAAGACGGCAGCATTCGCACCATCAACCCGGAAAACGGGATATTCGGGATTGTGGAGGGTGTAAATTTTGAAGCGGATCCTTTGTTGATGAAGGTACTGCGGCAGCCCGGCCACGAAGTGATCTGGTCAAATGTTCTTGTTGACGAAAATTTAAAACCCCACTGGCTTGGCAATATGGAACCTGCCCCGGAAAAGGGAATCAACTTCCAGGGAGAATGGCACCAGGGCAAAACCAATGACAAAGGCGAGTCCATCCCCATATCCCATTCCAATTCCAGGTGCACACTGGCCTCGGAAAACCTGGACAACTACTCGCCGGAAGCAGACAATCCCGAAGGGGTGGTGACACGGGTATTTACGTATTCAGGCAGGGACGCAGACACCATGCCGCCGGTGTGGGTGGCAAAGACCCCGGATGCCGGTGTGGTCATCGGCGCCTGTATTGTATCTGCGACCACGGCCACAGAGGTCGGGGTCACAGGTGTTAAACGCGCTCCCTGGGCCAACGCGCCTTTTATCCCCGGCGCCCTGGGCGATTACATGGATGCCCAGTTCAGATTTTTCAACAACCCGGACATTAAGGAACCTTTCAAACCGGTAATGGCAGGCCTGAACTATTTTCTGACCCACCGGGCCAGGGGCGGCGATTCAGGCAAGCTTCTCGGGGAAAAACGGGATGTCAAAGTGTGGCTGGCCTGGCTGGAAAGATATGCCCACAACGAAGTGGGTTACCTGCCCACCCCCATCGGCAACCTGCCCTGCTACAATGATCTGGCCGGGCTGTTCAAACAAATCATTGACAAGGACTATCCCAGATCCCTTTATGACATGCAGTTTGCCCTGTACACGGTAAAAATCATCCAACGCATCGAACTTCAGGAAAAGGCGTATGCAAAGGAAGAGAACCTTCCGGAAAAACTGTTTGAAATACTGGCAGCACAGAAATCGGCACTTCTGGATCTGAAGGAAAAAGTCGGGAATGTGATCATGCCGGATTATTTTGAAAACTTGCTTTGATACCGGCACAACGGTTATTTAAAACAATTGTGTACAATCCCATACCGGTTTCTACTTGATTTTAAGCAAAGTTATCAAGTAAGATATCTTTTTATGGAATTTTTTTGTGAAAGTCACAATAAGTCGTTGAATTACTTTCATGGTTTGTTGTGGGTTGAGCCTGGATGTCGATAGACCGGATCAGCCCAGGACTGTTATTAAGGACGTTTGTCCTCAGTGCCATTAAATTCAATTCAACACCCAAATAAGGAGATAATAATGGCAAGATTAGTGCACCGTGAGGAATTGGCCCAGGGAACCATTATCCTCAATGAAATAGAAGCGCCTCGCATATCCCAAAAGGCCAAACCCGGCCAGTTTGTCATTCTTCAGGCAGACGAGACTGGTGAACGTATCCCGCTGACCATGGCGGACACGGATCCTGAAAAAGGCACCATCACCATCATTTACATGGTTGTCGGCAAATCCACGGCCCGGTTCAAGGATCTTAAGGTCGGCGAAGAATACTTTGCG
>QKDP01000039.1 GCA_003252055.1 Desulfobacter postgatei
GTTGATTTTCGGTACAAACGTTCTAAGCCTGATGAAGTCAGGATTAATCCGGTTGAGCGCACTTGCCGTTGCGTCTGCATGAGGATCGGTTAAAACCACACCTCCCAGCCCCAATACAACATCGAGACTTAACTCTATTCCAGTGGCAACGACCCATTGACCGGCCTCAATCTGACGTTTGGCATCTACGCCTTTTTTCACATAGCGCAGAACATCATCATTGCCGGATTCAAGACCAACATGGATACGATTTAACCCGGCATCTGCCAATTGTTTTAGACCGCTGCGTCCTTTTTTATGGATATATTGGGACGAGCCGTAAACAGTTATCCGTTCTAAGTCAGGAAAAACTTTGCGGGCATAGATACAGATCGCAGCCAAATCATCTGTTTTCATCGCAATGGTATTTCCTGCCGGGAAAAACAACGTTTTGACATTCGGGCCATAAATTTTGGATGCTGAATCTATATCCTCCATGATTTCTTGAACAGGTCTGATTTTGA
This sequence comes from Desulfobacter postgatei, assembly GCA_003252055.1. GTDB lineage: Bacteria > Desulfobacterota > Desulfobacteria > Desulfobacterales > Desulfobacteraceae > Desulfobacter > Desulfobacter postgatei_B. The sequence continues at coordinate 504 of QKDP01000039.1, forward strand.
AACGTGGACCATTTTTATAAATCGTACAAAAAGTGCATTTATTGTGGGGACATCCGACCGTGGCTTGAACTAAAAGTGAATCCGCTTCACTGGGTGGGCGATATATGGGGCCTTCATATCTCATGTTATTTTTTTGACATTTTAGCAGAGAAATTACAACAGTAAAAATATAATTATTCTAAAGTATTATACCATCAGTCAAGACTATGGATCTGATTTATTTTTTATTTAAAATGATTTACCAGAACAATTTTATTCGATACAATTTTTATTCATAATTTTAAACCTTTCGGAGACTTTAAAACGATGGATTTCTTATTACAATTCAGTCCAGTAACTCAGGCTCTGTTTGCTACCCTGTTCACTTGGGGATTGACCGCATCAGGAGCTGCCGTGGTGTTTTTTACAAAAACAATAAATCAGAAATTTATGGATTCGACGTTAGGTTTTGCCGCAGGCGTTATGATTGCCGCAAGTTTTTGGTCTCTTCTATCGCCGGGAATAGAGATGGCAGAGCAATTGGGCCAAACCCCATGGTTAAGCGCAGTCATTGGATTTATGGGCGGGGGCATTTTTATGAGAGTCATCGATAAATTTTTACCGCACCTTCATCCCGGATTGGCCACTGATAAAGCTGAAGGCGTTAAAACGTCCTGGCAAAGAAGTACACTTCTTGTGCTGGCTATAACACTTCATAACATCCCTGAGGGATTGGCCGTTGGTGTTGCTTTCGGAGCAGTGGGGGCGGGCCTTCCCTCTGCAACAATTGGCGGCGCCATTGCCTTGGCAGTGGGAATTGGGATTCAAAATTTTCCGGAAGGGACCGCTGTTTCCATGCCGTTAAGAAGAGAAGGTATGCCTAAAGGGAAAAGTTTTTTTATGGGACAGGCATCCGGGATAGTGGAGCCCATTGCAGGCGTGTTTGGCGCACTGTTCGTTATGAAGATGCAAAGTGTTTTGCCCTATGCCTTGTGTTTCGCAGCAGGAGCAATGATTTTTGTTGTTGTGGAGGAACTCATTCCAGAATCTCAACGAAAGTATGAAAATATTGATACAGTGACAATAGCAACAATGGTAGGGTTTTCAATTATGATGATTCTTGATGTTGCTTTGGGATAAACTGGAGTTTAAATCATGAAAAAGAATAGCTATGAATGTGCTGTTTGCAAAAAGGCTTTTGGTCAAACAGATGTCGTCTCCGCTCATTTAGTAAGGGAACCTGTCTATGAACTTATTAGACAGGACTACCCGAATTGCACTTATGAGAGTTATATCTGCCGATCTGATTTATCTGGCTATCGCACTAAATATGTTCATTCGATAGTTGAATCAGAAAAGGGAGAACTTTCAGAACTTGAGAAACAGGTATTGGGTAGCCTGCAAAAGCACGAACTGATCTCATCGAATGTAGACGATGAATTTGAACGGGATTGGACTGTTGGAGAAAGACTGGCGGATCAAATCGCTGCGTTTGGAGGCAGTTGGTTGTTTCTTATCATTTTTGCTCTATTCATAAGTTTCTGGATAGTAATGAATACAATAGTGCTGTTTTGGCGCCCGGTTGATCCATTTCCCTTCATCCTGCTGAACCTGCTTCTTTCCTGTCTTGCGGCAATTCAGGCACCCGTTATCATGATGAGCCAGAATCGCCAGGAGGCAAAAGATCGGCTTCGCGCACAGCACGACTATCAAGTCAATCTAAAAGCGGAATTAGAGATTAGGCAGATCCATGAAAAGTTAGACCATCTCTTGTCCAAACAGTGGGAGAGGTTGGTACAAATACAGGAGATCCAGATTGAACAATTATCTGAAATTAGTGAACTGAGAAAATACCCGATAAAACGCTCTATCTGACCGCTTTTCCACGGCGCTTCAAAGCGGCGGGTGAACTTTGTCGTTAGCTGTGAGAACTAAACAGCCACCTGCTTTCAGCCGGTGGCTGTTTATTCGTTTTCAGCTGGCCGGTGACCGCTAAACGCCATTTGGAATCTTGGCGGCCATCATCTCTCTCCGGTCAATTCGGCGGCCATCAACAATGAATGTCCCGTCACCAACGGCATGAACCGTGCGTTTCTCTTTACGTTCGGCATCAATATATGCGGCAACCGCCTCAAGCACGACAATATTGTGCTTCTTAACAATGTCGATGACCTTGCATTCGATGTTTGCAAGGCATTCCTTAATTAAAGGCGATTTAACGAACTTTCCCGGAATAGGCGTAAGTTTGAACTTGGCGAACTTGTCAGTGTCGGCTCCGGAACACATCCCGATACCGACGACCTCATTGAGCATGTCAACCGTTGGAATGGCAATGACGCACTCCTTGTTTTCCCGCAACGCCGCGAAGGAGTAATTCCATTCCCCCGTGGTAATCGCAAATCTCGGCGTGAAATCCAACACCATGGTCCAGGAGATCGTCATGATGTTGTCTTTTTTCCCATGATGGGTCGAGACGAGCACAACGGGCCCCGATTCCATCAACGTAAAGGCCTTACTCAGATTCAACTGAAGCATAAGCGCACCCCCGGGTATTTCATTGTTTGACAGTCAGCATATCCCCATGAAGGTAACAGCTCCCCTATTATGCTCCGGCTTTCACCAGGGGCGGTTGGCTTGGCTCTATCAAGGTTCTATCCATTCAATGCCATGTTCAAATTTTATAGCCACGGGATCGCCGGAAGAATCGCTATCCTCACCTTCTATTATGCAGATGCTGCCAAATCCGTAACCAGCGTATTCTGTAGCTTCTTTTTTTGCTTCAATCAAAGTTTTTGCGTTTGAAACAAAGGATATGCCAGTTTTATATATGATTTTATACGTCATTTTTCCTCTTCTTTATGTTTTTAGTATGCTTTCTTATCAACTTTTTTTATCTTCAACAGCGGGAATCTCCAGTATATCGGGATCAGGTTTATTTTCAATTGCAAGGATGGACGGATCAGGTCCGGGTAGTCTGCTCAGGCTCAACTGATACTCACGGATATGGGTTTCTGCTTCCAGCGCCTTTTTGGCCAGAAGATATCGTAAGTAAAGGAACCAGGCAAAAATCAAAAGAATTGCCATGACGGCAATGGCAAAAAACCATCGATACCGGTCAATGATTTCAAGACCGGTTTGACCGATAACGGAAACCAGATTGGGCAGCACCCAGAAGGCAAGCACAACCAGAAAAATGCCTGCACCAATTATAAAAATATTCATCCGGTTGATCTGGGCTAAAAATTGATCCACTTTCCCCTTGGGCTCAGCATCCGTATCCCCCCCGGTTGCCTGGGGCGTTGTTTGCTTTTTGCCGGCAAGCGATGAGAAGGCTGATATAATAAAGGCAAATAAAAGCGTAAACCCTAAAGGCAGGCCGATGGCCAGGGCAAACCAGGCCCTGAACGGAAACGGCACTGTCCGGGTGACCAGCTTTTTTTGATAATTTTCAAAAGGACCGAAGGTTGCTTCAAAATAATATTTTTTAAACTTGGTTAAATGCTTTCCATCCGTTTCGTAAATGACTGTTCCTGAATCATTCAGGACCTGCAGGATATACTTTTTCCCTGATTTTGCAGAAAAAATGAAAAAAATCTCAAGTTCCACTAAAATCAGCAGCACAGCAACGATGACCACCAGGGCTTTATTTTGAAAGATGGAATTTGTAATGTTCATAGACTGCCTTGTTTTCATTGCGATTTTGATCTTTAACAAAAAGGCTCCCTTCAGTTATAGGAAGCCTTAAGTCAACCGTTATAATTGCATAGAAATTAACCCGTCTCAACGACCCTGTCAATTTATTAATCCTGTTAGGAAGCCATTAGGTTGCCCATATGGGTCAGTGTTCTGATAAGCTGGCTGACATAGCTCATCTCATTGTCATACCAGGATACCACCCTGACTTCATAAATCTGGGTTCCGCACCGCTGGGCAAGCGTTTGCGTGGAATCAAAAAGCGAACCATAGCTCATGCCGATGGTATCGCTTGACACCAGTTCCTCGTCGGAATATCCAAAGGATTCATCTGCCGCTTTTTGCATGGCTTCATTAATGCCTTCAACAGATACGGTTTCGGTCTCATCCTTCAGGGTGGCATCAAGAATCGTGATGGAACCCGAAGGAACCGGCACGCGCTGTGCAGATCCGATCAGTTTGCCGTCAAGTTCTGGAATAACAAGGCCAATGGCCTTTGCGGCACCGGTTGAATTGGGTACGATGTTAATTGCACCGGCTCTTGCACGGCGGAAATCACCTTTGCGGTGCGGCCCGTCAAGAATCATCTGGTCGCCTGTGTATGCATGGATGGTTGTCATAAAGCCGGTTCTTAATTCACGATACTCATTCAATACCTTTGCCATGGGTGCAAGGCAGTTGGTTGTACATGAGGCACCGGACACCACAAGTTCATCGCCTTTGAGTGTATGATGATTTACACCATAAACAATGGTTGGAAGGTCATTGCCTGCCGGGGCAGAAATTAAAACCCTTTTGGCACCGGCATCAAGATGTGCCTGGCTTTTGGCCTTTGAGCAGAAAAAACCGGTGCATTCAAGAACAATGTCCACCCCAAGGCTGCCCCAGGGAAGATTCCTAGGATCGGCATCTTTGTAAACCGGGACTTTTTTGCCGTCAACAATAAGGGCTTCTCCATCGCACTCAATTGTATGGCCTGAATAACGGCCCTGGACACTGTCATATTTGAGAAGATGCGCCAGCATTTTGGGTGCTGTCAAATCGTTAATTGCTACAATTTCAAAACGGTCATCTCCAAAGATTTTGCGGAAAGAAAGTCTTCCTATTCTTCCAAAACCATTAATAGCAACTTTAAGCATAATACTTCCTCCTGTTGGATATTGTGTGTAAAGACAGGGGTGATGGCAACTGAAAAATGTGATGGTAAATCACAACCTGTCATAAAAACCGGAATAACAGCCATGGGTTGAGCCGGTCTATCAACACCTAGGCTCAACCCACAACAAAACATGATAGTGATTTAACAACTTATCAGGGCTTTCATATAAAAAAGAGAACATGTCTTGCTCGGCTGAAAATATAGATTTTAAGTCTGAAATGATATTAGGTCAACAGCTTGTCCACTGTCAACCTAACCATGATATAATAATAGAAACTTAAATTTTAAATCGAAAAACAGTTTTTCAGTATTGTCTTTACCGGATTTGCCTTATTTTACCTGGTGTCTGCCATTCTGGTACGCCAGATAAAACAGATTAAAATTTTTTTAAGGCCGTTGCCCGGGGAGGTCGTCTGCCGTCAAAAAAATCGCAGGCTTTGTAATATTGAAGATCCTTGAACCAGCAGGTGCTGTACCCCGGATTTTTGGCCATTCTGGCCGCCAGGTGCCATGGTGCGGCAAAGGCTTCCATGAATGGTCCCCCAAGTTCGGTGGGATCCCTGAAACATTCCCAGTCACAGGCCAGGCAGTATCCTTCAGGATTAATGGCATTAACGTCTAAGTCCGGAAAGGGGCCTAAATTGTCAGCACCCCTGTACCCGCACGGATAGGTTCTGCCGTCGGTGCAGTTCAGATAAAAGAAATCAATACCTCCCCGGCAGCCGTATGGTGTGTCTGTATTTTTGCCTGAATAGACATTATAAAGGGTGTGCAGGCCGGCAAGGGGTGAAAAAATTCTTATTTTTGACCTGAATTTCGGAATGGTGTCTGAAAGCGCCTTGAACAAAAGCGCCTTTTCCATGCCCGTGAAACAAACCACCCGGTCTGCAGATGCTGCGGCATAAACAGCATCTAAGTCCTCTTTATCTGCGCTGTCCTCCATGCTCATGGGATAGCAGGCATTGGCAATGGTGAATCCCATGTTGATCACCTTGCGGTAGAAGTCGGCAAACCCCCGGGCAAAGGCCTGGTAAAAGGGGGAGGCTTCCGGATCTGAAAGATCTTTTCGGGTTGGCGATGCAAGGGCCTGGGTGATTTGGGAAACATTGCGGTTCAGTCCAAGATTCACGGAAGGAAAAAGCCCTGCATCATGGAAAATGGGTAATGCTTTTTCCATGCCCCGGACAACGCCGTTGAATCCGCGCATCTGCTCGTGGATGTGCGGGACGGATGAGTCCAGGCTGATCCAGAAGTTGCGCAATGGGGTATCTGCAAACTCATCAGCAATGGCTTTTACCTTGTCTTGGAAATCTGGTTTGTCATGGTCGGCAAAAAAGAATCCGTTGGTGCCGGTGCGGATATAGGGAATCCCTGCTTTTCCGGCGTGCCGGAAAAGTTCGGGCAGATCTTTGCGCAGCAGCATGGGCTCCCCGCCGGTAAAGGAGATGGCCTGGAACCCCTTTTCCCCTGCCGCATCAATGATTTCCTTAAGCTGATCATTGGTGAGCCGGGTTCTGTCAAATTTACTGGTTTTGCGCATGCCGCACTGGGGGCAGGTGGCATTGCACAGATCCGTGATCTGGATAACAAGCTGTCCGGGCATCCGGCCTTTGAGCATACGTGCGGCGGTTTTCAGTCCTGATTTTATATGGGCCATGATCATACCGCCTTTAAAAATTCTTTCATAGGCGCCGGGGTATCCATCTCTTTGTAGAACTCCCAGGACTGGATAAATGCGTTTTCAAAGGAGCGGTCTTCCATGTATTCTCTGGCCCGCCGGGACATTTGATGGCACAGTCCGGGGTTAATCACAAGTTCCCGCATGGCGGAGAAAAGGGTTGCACCATCATCGCTTTTAACGATAATGCCGGTCTCACGGTCCAGCATGTTTTCGCAGGGGCCGCCCAGGTCAGACACGATCACGGGCAGGCCCGAAGCCTGGGCTTCCAGGACCACATTGCCAAAGGTGTCTGTGGTGGAGGGGAAGACAAAGAGATCTGCCGAGGCATACACCCGGCATAAGGGCTCACCGGAAAGGTAACCGGTAAAGGTCACGGAGTAGCCTTTGAGCAGATCCTTCATTTCACCGGCATAGGGACCGTCCCCCACAACTATGAGGTGCACCTTGGCACTGGTCGCGGAAAGCGTTTTGAATGCATCCACCAGAATCGGCAGGTTTTTTTCCTTAGATACCCGACCCACATAGAGAAATTTCAACGCATCCTCATTGACCCCGTAATCGGAGGTCAGGATGTTGCCGCGTTTTGCAGGATGAAAGATCTCCGTGTTGATGCCCCGGGGCATGATGCGGATTTTTTCGGCCTTGATGCCCCGTTCAGTGAGTTCGTCAAAGGAGTTCTGACTGGAAACATAGATCTGGTCCATCTGGTCATAATACCAGATCATGAATTTCCAGGTCAGATCTTCGATAAAATCGTCCCCGGTCAGATACTGGGCATATTGGGGAAATTGGGTATGGTAGGTGGAGGTCAAGGGCAGCTTCAGAATCTTTGCAATGGCCAGGGCTGCCAGGCCAATGGGGCCGGGTGTGGCGGAGTGGATGTGGGTAAATCCCTGGTGGTAGCAATAGTCCAGCATCTCCAGAAACGGCGGGTAGTACACTTTTTGTTCCGTATATTCCGGGATCTCATAGACGCCCATGGGGGTGAAGTTCTTTACCCCGTCCCCTGTTTTTTCTGCCTGGGCATCACAGGTGATGATGGTCAGGTGTTTGTCGTTTTTCAGTGCGGCCTGCACCTGTTGCTGAAGGGTCTGGGCCACACCGTTGACATCGTAGAAGGTGTCGGTGAAATGCCCGAGCTTCACCCTGGATTTAGGGGCCTGAATCCCGTTTTTGTACCTGGCAAACCGGTTAAGGACTGCCGTATTCATTTCATTGTCCTTGGCAAAGTGGACAAAGGCCACAAAGTACGGTGCTAAAAGAGAGTAAAGTCCGCCCACGGAACCAATGGTCTGGAATATGTTGAACAGGTTTGCACCGGATGCCTGGCCGAGCAGATGGTCGCCTGTGTGGGACAGCACCTTGTTTGAAAGCTGGTTGACAAAATCAAACCATAATTTTTCCTTGTTCTGCGCCTGCTTTTCCAGGGATGAGCCGATGCGTATTTTGTGTGACTGAGCCCTGGCAATATTCATCAGGTCGGGATTTTCCTCAAACAGGCGTTCGGTTTCCCTTCTGATCAGATCTTTCATGGAAACGGATTTGTTGTTTTCCCGGCAGTTTTTACGTTTGCTTAAGAATGTGTAAAACCGCGACATAAGCCCGTTGTCCACATTGGATACCGGCATCAGGGACTGATCAAGAAATTTGAGCAACTGGTCCTTGCCCGTGTGACGCCCAAGGTTGAACCGGTTTCTGTAAAACTGGTAGGCAATGCCGTAAAGGTTGTGGGCCATGGTCTGGGGTGTTGACGGATCGGACACGGCCCGGGATCTGCCGTTGAGGATACCGGCCATGAACGCGTCAAGATCTGTTGCATTATCCACAGCCGTGCAGGTCCTGGCAATATTTAAGCCCGAGTGGTCATCGGATCCGCCGGTGAGGTTTTTTTTCCATGGTGTATCGAACAGGGGCTGGTAGTTATAAATGTTGGACAGTCGTTCAATGTCCATGGGGGTGAGCTGACTGAGCACCTGGGCCAGGATCTGGTTCTGTTTGTCGTTTCTGGCACCGTTGAGTTCAAAGTTTTTAAACAGCAAAAGCATCTGTTCAAAATGCTTGATGGTCAGCCGGTCATTCACGGCGTAGAGGGGATGGGCAATGATATTGACGATGTTTTCCCCATTAAGATAGGTCACCAGATCAAAGATATTTTTCCGGATTTTCTGGATCTGGTCATGCTGGGCTTCGGTGATGTTTTGGGCCAGCACATGTACCTTGCAACCGTCTTCGGGAAAATAGGAGGTGATCTCTTCGGAGATATAGGTATCCGGCAGATGGGCGATTTCAAGGGCACCGTGAATGGTGTTATGGTCGGATATGGTCACAAGGGACATGCCCTTTGCCCTGGCTGTATTATATATCAGCATGGGTTCCGTGAAACTTTCAGGACAGCTGATTTTCTGCAGGACCCACTGGGAAGGGCGCTTGGAATACTTGGAGTGCACATGAAGGTCTATTTTCATCATTTCCTATCCTTATTAATTAAGATGAACATCCTGTTAACCGTGGAAATTACGCAACTTGTGTTACATCCCTGTGAAGACAGGATTAGAAAAATGTGAAAAAATGACGGGGACACTTTAGAATTGCTGATCCGCTTTGCAGGACACTTGGCAGAACTGATGTTTTCGTGTTAATGAATTTCGAATTTCTGATCCTAAGGAGTAGTTGAATGATGAAAAAAAAATTCAGGCATTTTCTGTACTATTATCTGTTTCCCTATGCGGGGTTGTTTTTTGTCAGGCTTTTGTCAGCCACCTACCGGATCAGGATTGTTGATCCGGGCAATGAACATGACATTTTAAAGGCCGGGGGGCAGCTGGTTTATGCCTCATGGCATCAGCGGTTTTTCCCGGGGATTACCTTTTTTTCAACCCGGAAGCCCATTGCCATTATGATTTCCCGGAGCCGTGACGGTGAAATGGCGGCCCGGGCTGTGAATATTCTGGGCTGGCGGGCTGTGAGGGGCTCTTCATCCCATGGGGGTGGGCAGGCCCTTGAAACCATTAAAAGCCTGACTGGACAGGGCTACAAGGTCGGCCATATCGTGGACGGACCCCAGGGCCCCTTCGGCATGGTGAAACCCGGTCTGATCCGCATTGCCCAGTATGCGGATCTGCCCATTGTTCCCGTCATTATGTCCGGGCAGAACCTGTGGGTCTTCAATTCCTGGGACCGTTTCATGGTGCCCAAACCCTTCTCCCGGGTGATCATCCGGTTTGGTTCCCCTATCCGTGTGCCCAAAGATATGGGGCAGGGCGGATTTGAGCAGATGCAGGCCCACGTGACCCAAACCCTGAAGCAGCTTTATGCGGATACAGACGCTGTCTGGCAGGATGACCCACGTATAAAAGAAATTTTTAGGTGATACGCTTCATTGTTTTGCGGCCATAATCACGGCTGCGCCCAAGGCGCCCATCATCTGGGGGTGATTGGGGACAAGGACCTCTTTTCCCAGGGCATCTGCCACCATTTGCACCATACATGGGTTTTGTGCCACACCGCCGGAAAATACAACGGGCCCTTGGGCTCCCACGCGGTTCAGCATGCCCACGGCACGTTTGACCACACTTAAGTGAAGGCCCCGGGCAATCTCCTGCCGGTCCTGGCCCTTGGCAATGAGGGATGTCACTTCAGACTCCGCAAAGACGGTGCACATGCTGTTGATCTGAAGATCTTTTTGGGCGGCAAGGGCAGCCGGACCAAATTCTTCCAGGGAAAATCCCAGATTATGGGCCATGATTTCAAGAAATTTGCCCGTACCTGCCGCGCACCGGTCATTCATTTCAAATTTCACCACCCGGCCCTGGTCGTTGAGGCGGATGGATTTACTGTCCTGGCCACCAATGTCCAGAATGGCAAGGGCCTCAGGGAATTCAATCCGGACCCCTGCGGCATGGGCTTTGATTTCCGTGACCGTTGATGCATCTTCATACGCCACCTCAAAAAGGTTGCGTCCGTAACCTGTGGCCATGATTTGATCAAATTTTACCCCTTCCATCACTTTTTTTGCCTGGGAAATGGGGTCAAAACCGGTATCGGTCTGGCGGGTTTCAATAATTTTTTCGTTTTCAACCAGTACCAGCTCAATGCTTCTGGAACCGATATCAATGCCTGCGCAAATCATTATTTTCCTTAGTCGGATATTTGTTCAATAAAGGCTTCCACCCGGGTCTTAAGCTGTCCCACATCCTCCATGCCGTAGTCGGTTTCAATCCTCATACAGGGAATGCCTAATTTTTCGAGTTTATTTTCCACAGGGATGGATTCCATAATATAAGGCTGACAGAACTGCAGACCGTAGTGGATCACACCGTTTGCGCCATAGGCTTTAGCCATTTCAACAATATGGTCGCACCGGTCCTGGTTGGGGGTAAAAATAGCGCAGTCCACCTTGAAATACCGGTCCGTGATGGCCTCCATCAATTCATCCTGGCTTTGCCCTGAATCATCGGTCAGATTCCGGGCGCCCCGTTCGCCCACGCAGGATTCTTCGCCCACGATTACAGCACCGCTGGTTTCAATGATCCAGGGCAGTTTCCAGTTGGGTACGGCCATGGGACAGCCGGAAATAAGAATCCTCGGGGATTTTGAAGGAAATGCGCCCAGATTCTCCTTGATCCGTTCCTCAAGTTCGTCACAGATTTTGTTTACGGATTCGGTGAACCTGGCTGGATTATCGTAAAAGGACACCTGATTGGCCAGAAGGGCGTCAAGTCCAGAAATGGGAACCGGATCTGCTTTTCTCAATATTGCCAGCCGGTGCAGGGCTGCCCGTTTGGCATTGACCACCTTGATCCCCTCTTTAAGGTCCTCCACAGTGATTTTATTGCCGGTCAGTTCTTCCACTGCTGTTTTGAACCGTTCATATTCTTCCTTAAGAAGCGCACGTCCCTGGCCGGATTTGACCTGGGGCAGGTCCATGACATAGAGGTTGTCCACCATACCGGCAAAGGATTCATAGGCTTTTTTCTTGCCGTCACAGGTGTTTTCTCCCACAATCATGTCCGCGCTTTCAAGATAGGGACAGACCCGGCCGAGCTTGAAGCCAAAGGAGGACTTAATCAATGAGCAGGTATTTCTGGGTAAATGTTTTTCCACTTCCTCAACAGCAAAGTCCGCACCGGAACATAATCCTACCAGGGTGGCACCGCCGGCAAGAACGATCTCTTCAGGAACGAATACACAATAGCTGCCGATGATCTTGCGATTCTGCTTTTTTTCGTCCAAAAGCTCCTTGATCCGCAACCCATGAACCTCGCTCATGACAAAATCAAAATAACCCATGCCTTTGGGTCGATTTTTCTGGGCCAGGTAAATGTCCTGGTATCCTTGCCCCAGAACGCCGAGCAATGTTTCATGGGCATTTAAATCCATGCCAAGGCTTTCCCACATGGGGGAATAATCTTCGCTCATTGTACTCTCCTTTTTTTTGACTCCAATATCACTGTTTTGGTGATAGATGAGCGGTCCTGTTTCATTGGTTACGGACCAGCGTTCTATACTAAAAACTTTAACTATAAGGATGATGATTGATAAAATCAAAACGAAAATATAAATAGAACAAAAGAATTATATTGATGTACTCAATAAAACATAAAGGCAGGATATAGTCCATATCCTGCCCCGTGAAATGTTTATTTTGATTTTATAAGAAAGATCTGTGTAACCTACAAAGATCTTTCAACTTTCGTTGTGGGCTGAACCATGGTGAAAAACCAGGTTGGCCCATGGCTGTTTATAAGAAAATCTAAAATGTCACATCATGTTTCGATCACTCGTCTGCTTCTTCCGGCATATTGAGTTCGGCCAGATCCGGTCCCAGATATTTACGTTCGCCTTCACCAAGCACACCTAAGGCAAACGCAAGCAGTGTCCATAAATGAAGGACATGGTAATGACATCCATAGTGTTCAGCAAGTTTATGGATTTGATCATGGCAGTTGTGGCAGGGGGTAACGCAGTACTCGGCACCGGTAGCCAGAATCTGGTCCTTTTTGATTTCACCGTATTTCAAGCGCTGTTCATTGTACCCGGATTGCAGGTATCCACCGCCGCCTCCGCAACAGAAATTGTTGGAATGATTGGGCACCATGTCAATGAAGTTTTCTTCGCCAACGCAGGCTTTGACAACAAAGCGTAAATCTTCTGCCAAAGGATCACCAAAGCTTTTACGAACCTGTTGGCAGGGGTCCTGAACCGTAAATTTAACTTTCAAATCTTTGTTCCAGTCGGAACTGGGTTTAAGTTTGCCTTCCCGGATCCATTTGGCATAGTATGGAACCATGGGAGCAATTTCAAGATTGGTTTCTATACCGAATTTTTGCTGACCCTTCCAAACGGAAAAGGTGGAATGGCCGCATTCGGTGTTTAAATACACCTTGCAACCCAGATCCATGGCAGATTCAAGCGTGTTTCTTGTAACTTTTTCCCAGCACAGCAAGGAACATGCAATAATTTTCACCACCCCAGCCTCGTGTGCTGTATGTCCAGTCTGCACCGACCATATGCAGGATTTTCCACAGCGGAACCATTTCCTCGGGTTCCACGCCCGGTTCACGGGAATTCTGGCTTAAGAAGAAGTGTGCCCCTTCTTTATTAACCGGTGCTTCAAGATCTTCCCAGCCCGGCTGGTCTTCATGAACTTCGTCAAGAATGTCCCCAACCACCCATTCAAAATCTTCTTCAGAAATGCCCATGGCGCTGCCGCAGGAGTTTCTA
>QKDP01000338.1 GCA_003252055.1 Desulfobacter postgatei
TTTTCCGCATCTGGGGCAGAATTTTGTACCGGGGGTGATGTTTTTGCCGCAATACCGGCACCGGGCAAAGACCACCTGCTGGTGACCGCACTGGGGGCAGAATTTTGCGTCCAGGGGAACCTGACTTTTGCATTCCGGGCAGGCTGTGGTCAACGCGGTCTGGTCTGGCGGCTGTTCTGCCGGGGAAGGCATCTGCTGGGAAAATATGCCGGGCAGCATCATGCCAAGGCCTAACCCCAGGCCTGCCTGGGCGCTGTCTGAGGCAATGCCCTGTGGGTTCTCAGCAATCTTTTCCATGGCCATGGCGGTTTTCATCTGCATCAGTTTATTCATATTATCAAACAGCCTTAACCGGCTCTTGTCATCAATGGCCTGCTGAACCTCGGGGGGCGGGGTGATGGCATTGATGTAAAGATGGGTCAGATCCAGTCCGAATCTGCTGAAATCCTCACGCAGCCTTTGGGCCAGCCCCTTGCCCAGTTCATCGTAATATTCCGGCAGATCAAAAATGGAGGATACCGTCTCTCCAATATAGTCGTTAAACCTGGATACCACCACCTGGTTGAGGTAATCGCTGATATCGGCACTTGTGTAAATGCCCTGGGTACCGGCCAGGGTGTTGATGAACAGGACCGGCTGGACGATTTTCAAGTTAAAGACACCAAAGGCCCTGAGCCTTACCAGGCCAAGGTCTTTGTCCTTGAATGCCACCGGGTCCCGGGTCCCCCATTTCAGGTTGGTAAAGGTTTTTAAATTGGCAAAAAAGACTTCAGCTTTCAGCGGGCTCTCCATGGCCCAGGGAATGCTTGCGATTTTTGTCAGAATGGGAATGTTGGCGGTTTTTAAGGTGTGCCGTCCGGGACCAAAGGCACCAACGGCCTTTCCCTGGTAGAAGAAGACTGCGGCCTGGCTTTCCCGGACAATGAGCTGGGCCCCGAATTTGATTTCGCCGGAGCCTTTTTCAGGCAGACGATGAACCAGTTCCTGTCCGGTTTCGTCAAACCATTCCAGCACTTCAAGGTAAATCAGGTTGTCGGTTCCCATGGACGCCTCCTTGCTGTTTTTTTGAGCGGGTTTGGGTTTAAGAAAAAAATGCTTATATTCTAAAAGAAGCTGACAGCCGGTGTCAAACGATATTCGGCGGTGGGTTTGGCTAAATGGCTATATTGACAAGGTATTGGACCTATATTATTTATATGCTCTTGATGAAAGGGTTAATGTTCCTTTCATTTTTGGCTGCAAGGCTTAATCCGGGTATCGTCCCGGGTTAGGCCATGGCTGTTTAAAGAGGAGTTCAAAAATATGCCGGACAATGATCAGCATAAAAAGGATATTTATGGCCTTTGCGGGCAGTGCATGGCGCAAGGGGATGATCTGATTCCTTTGTCCAGGGCCAGAATCGGAGAAAAGGTTGAGATCATAAATGTAGCTGCCTGCAGAAAAATGGAGATGCGGTTTGCTTCCATGGGGCTTCGGACGGGTATCTTTGTTGAGATTATTTCCAGTGCCATCGGTGGTCAGGTTGTCATTGCATCGGATTGCAACCGGCTGATTTTGTGTGCAGGGATGGCTTCCAAAATCTGGGTTCGCCCTGAAAAAAGACCCCGGAGAGCATCCAATGACGGGACAGAGGGAGAATGTCTGCCGTTTTTCAATGAGTCTCTGCCGCTTATTCGGATGGCACCGGGAAAACAGGGGTGTATTGCCCGGGTGAACGGCGGACACTTTTCACGGCGGCGGTTGGGCAAGATGGGATTTCACCAGGGCGTTCCTGTCCAGATAATCAATAGCAGCCCGTCATCAGATTCCATTGAGGTCATGGTGCGGGGGCATCGGTTTTTTCTGTCAGAAAAGGATGCTTCGAAAATTTTTGTGGAGAACATCACGCCGTAACTTCTTCGCATGCGAATACCTTGCATACTAAGCTGCTTTTCTGATATACCGGGTACGACGTGATTGAAACTGGAGTCGACCGGAGATATTTATGGATCGTTCAAAAAAGAAAAATGTTTTTATAATTTCAGTTTGTTGTCTTTTTATTTTCCTCGGTGCCGGCATTGCTTTGGCCTCTGAACGGCTATCGGTAATATCTTCCGTTGCCAATTTAAGAAACGGTGCCGGAAACCAATATAAGGTGCTGTGGCAGGTGGAGAAATATCATCCTTTTCTTGTGATTAATAAAAAAGAGGACTGGTACGAGGTAAAGGATTTTGAAGGGGATACGGCCTGGGTTCATAAAACCCTGCTGGGAAAAACGGATACGGTAATTTCAGCAAAATCAAAATGCAATGTCCGCTCAAAACCGGATACATCAAGTGACATTATACTCAGAGTGGAACGAGGTGTTCCTTTTAAGGTGCTTGGTCGTAAAGGGGACTGGATTAATATTGAGCATGCTGATGGCGAAGTCGGTTGGATTGTGAAAAGTTTGGTGTGGTAGCCTAAATAAATAATTTAGATAAACATTTTTATAAGGTAATATTTTAATGGCAAATCAAGGCGTATCAAATGAACGGAAAAGAGAACTGGCGCAGATGGACCCGTTCCAGGAGGGTCTCACCAAGTCCGTTAAATGGGCCTCTGCCCACAAACAACAATTGATGATCTCAGTTGGTGCCCTGGCTGGGGTGGTAGTTGTGTTTTCTGCGATTATGTTCAGTTTTAAACAGTCTGAAATCAAGGCATCTGAACTGGCTGCCAAAGCCTATGAAAAATATGAAGAACAATATTCCCAAGACCGGGATGCCCAGAAAGGATATGATGCGGTTAAGGATGATTTTAAAACCCTTCTTGACGAATATCCAAACACCAGTGCCGGACGCATGGCACTGATCAATTTTGGGAAAATCTGTTTTGAGGCCAAGGACTATGATCAAGCATTTGATCTGTATTCCCGGGCCTTGTCAAGTATGGGGGATAAGGCTGGTGTGAAAAATTTTTTGCTTTGCGCCTTGGGAACCACCTGTGAATTGAGAAATGATCTGGAGCAGGCAAAATCCTATTATATGCGTGTGGAAGAGGGCACATCAAATCTTTTAAAGGATGATGCCCGGTTTGCCCTGGCTCTGATTTATGAAAAACTCAATGATACGGATGCCGGTCGTCAGATGTATGAAAAAATTGCCGAAAGCCAGGGGGCCTCTGTGTATAAGGCCATTGCTCAAACAAAGATCAAATAGAATACAAACTAAAAAAGGCTGCCTGGGCGGGGCAGCCTTTTTTAGAAAAGGAAAAAAAGATGAAAAAACTAACCGTGGTTAGTTATGATTATTAAAAGCAAATACCCTGCCATTCAATTCAAAACAAGTCATAAAATTTCTAATTCCTTGAAAATTAAACATATATTTTATTCTTTGGTGAAAAGTCCGATAATTACTTGTGTGGCTATCGCATGATTGAGTTCAAAATTTTGAATTTTTAATATTCCATTTTTCCGAAAAGAGAGCGTCATCCCCCAGTAATGCTCTTTTTCAGGGTTCAAAATTTTGAACCCTGGTCCGGAATCATTTGCTGTCCAGTTTTAACTCCTTGTCCAGATTGAATTTTTTTAGTTTCTGGTTTAATCCGCTTTTTCCGATGCCAAGTATCTGTGCTGCTTTGGTC
>QKDP01000380.1 GCA_003252055.1 Desulfobacter postgatei
GCAGGTCAATGGCCGTGTCAACGGGGAGGATATTGGCCAGATTAAAAAAACAGGTCTGCATAATCATGTTGATGCGGTTGCCAAGACCGACTTTTCCGGCAATTTTTACGGCGTCAATATTGTAGAAGTTCAGTTTTTTTTCATATATGGTGCGGCGGACATGGCCCGGGATATGTTTTTCCATCTCCGCAATGGTGCCCCATTCGGAGTTGAGCAGGAAGGTGCCGCCCTGCTTGATCCCAGCAAGTACATCGTAGATCTCCACATAGTTGGACTTGTGACAGGCCACGAAATCCGGAGAGTCAATCATGTAGGTGCTTTTGATTTTCACATCCCCGAACCGCAGATGGGAAACCGTAAGCCCGCCGGATTTTTTGGAGTCATAGGCAAAATACCCCTGGGCATATTTATCCGTGTTGTCACCGATAATTGTGATGGCAGACTGGTTGGCACCCACTGTACCGTCGGACCCAAGGCCCCAGAATTTGGCGGAGACGGTGCCTTCGGGAGCTGCGTCAAATCCTTTTTCCACCTTCAGTGAGGTATGGGTGACATCGTCAATGATCCCCACGGTAAAATGATTTTTCGGGGACAAGGCCTTCATGTTGTCATATACGGCCTTGATCATGGAGGGATTGAATTCCTTTGAGGACAATCCGTAACGGCCGCCAATGACCCGGGGGCCTTCCCCATGTTCCATAAAGGCGGTGCAGACATCCTGGTACAAGGGTTCGCCAATGGCACCGGGTTCCTTGGTCCTGTCAAGTACTGTCAAGGTCTCCACGGAAGCCGGCAGGGTGAGCAGAAATTCCGGGATGTCAAAGGGTCTGTATAAACGCACTTTTATCAACCCTAAGCGTTCACCCATGGCATTGAGTTTTTCAATGGTCTCTTCAATGGCTTCGCAGCCGGAACCCATGGCAACCACAACGCGGTCCGCTTCAGGGTCACCCACATAATCAAAGGGCTGATAATGGCGTCCGGTAAGATCGCCTACTTTTTTCATATATTGTTTAACAATGGCAGGCACTTTGAGGTAAAAGGAGTTGGTTGCTTCCCTGCCCTGGAAATAGATATCCGGATTCTGGGCAGTTCCGCGGGTATCGGGATGTTCCGGGTTTACGGCCCTGGCCTTGAATGCCCAGTATGCGTCATAGTTGAACAGGGATGCCATATCCTCATATTCAATCATTTCAATTTTCTGAATTTCATGGGAGGTCCTGAACCCGTCGTAGAAATGGAGGAAAGGAACCCGGGCGTCCATGGTTGCAAGGTGCGCCACAAGGGCCAGGTCCTGGGCTTCCTGGACAGAGCAGGAGGCCAGCATGGCAAATCCGGTCTGCCTGGCGGCCATAACATCCTGATGGTCTCCAAAGATGGACAGGGCATGGGCGGAAATGGACCGGGCGGTCACATGAAAAACACAGGGGAGCAGCTCACCTGAGATCTTGTACATATTGGGTATTTTGAGCAACAGTCCCTGGGAGGCTGTAAAGGTGGAGGTCAAAGCGCCTGCTGCAAGGGAGCCGTGCACAGCACCGGCAGCACCAGCCTCGGACTGCATCTGCTTGATGTCCAGGATCTGCCCGAAAATGTTTTTTCTTCCCTGGGATGCCCAGGAGTCGGCAATTTCACCTAAAGGGCTGGAAGGTGTGATCGGGTAAATCGCTGCCACCTCGCTCATGGCGTATGCCACATGGGTTGCAGCAGTATTCCCGTCAATGGTCTGCATTCTTTTTTTCATAATCTTTCACCTCGTTGAATGGTAATGCGAATAAGATTTAATCCCAATATATAGAATCCATTGAACAATATAACAAAAGAACCGGCTTGTAAAGAATCCCGCAAACCGGCTTTTTAAATCGTTTCCATTTAATAAATAAGCAATCTATAGCTTATAATACTGCCCTTATATCTCACAACTTAAAAAACCGGTCAAGACCTAATTATCCGAATTCTTTTACCTGGCCTGGGTTTTATGGTAAATTCCAATAACAGCCATGGGCTGATCCGGTCCATCAAGACCCAGGCTCAACCCACAGCAAAACATAAAAGTAATTTAACAACATAATGAAACTTTTATATAAATTTTCAAACAACCGGTAAAAAAGGTGCCCCCATGAAAAAAGACCGTATCACCACCATCACCAAACCTGCCGAAACAATTACAACCGATCTTCTGGTTTATTTTGCCGTGGAAGCAAAGGGCAAAATGCCTGCATGCGATGCCGCTGTACAGCCCCAGGTTGAAAAGGCGTTTGAGCTGAAGGATTTCTCCGGCAAGGCTTCCGAACAGATATTGTTTTACCCGCCGGCCCAGTCAAAAATTTCTTCTGCCCGGGTTCTGGTTTTAGGCACAGGCCCTGTGAATAAGAAAAAGGATAAAGGGGCAGCCCTGGACATGCTGCGGGAGGCCGGCGGACAGGTTGCCAAAGTGTGTGCATCGGTTAAGGCTGAGGATGTGGTGATCTGCCTGCCAAGCCAAAAACATCTTTCCCCGGCGCTGGCTGATCCGGAAGTATCTGCGTGCGCCCTGGCCGAAGGCATCATCCTTGGGGATTACCGGTTTGAAAAATATAAGGAAAGCACCAAGAAAAAAACCGATTACCCCGGGCTTGGTGGGATAAAATTTGTATGCCAAGATAATCTTGAAATCATACGCCAGGGTATTGAAAAGGCAAAAAATTCAGCCTTTGCCGCCTGCACGGCACGGGATATGGCCAATGAGCCATGCAATCACTGGACCTCTGCCGATTTTGCGACGCATGCCAAACAGCTTGCCGCGGAAACAGGGCTGGGCTACCGGTGTCTGGAAAAAAAGGACATGGAACAGATGGGCATGGGGGGCATCCTTGCCGTCAACCAGGGTTCCTATGTGCCGGCACGCATGGTGATCCTGGAATATTTACCGGAAAACAGGACCGAAACCATTCTCCTTGTGGGTAAGGGGGTGACCTTTGATTCCGGGGGCATCAGCATCAAACCGCCTGCAGGTATGGAGGAAATGAAATACGATATGTGCGGCGGTGCGGCGGTGATGTGCGCCATGCAGGCCGTGGCCCTGGAAAAGCCGGATGTGGGTGTTGTGGCCATTGTCCCTGCCACCGATAATATGTCCGGGTCCAAGGCAATTCACCCCGGCGACATTATCAGCCATTACAACGGGGTAACCAGTGAAGTGGTCAACACCGATGCCGAAGGCCGTCTTATCCTGGCCGATGCCCTGGCCTGGGGCATTGAAAATTTCAAGCCCACCTGTGTGCTTGACGCAGCGACCCTTACGGGCGCGGTCATCATCGGCCTTGGCCATCATTATACCGGACTTGTGTCCAACAATAATGCCCTGGTCAAAGCGGTTGAGGCTGCCGGAAATCTTGCCGGAGAACCTGTCTGGCGCCTGCCCTTGAATAAAAACTATGAAAAACAGATCGAATCCAAGGTGGCAGACATTAAAAACACCGGGGGAAAACCGGCCGGCACCATAACCGCGGCCGCGTATCTGTCAAATTTTGTGGGTAAAACCCCCTGGGCACACCTGGACATTGCAGGCACGGCCTGGGATTTTACAGAAAAG
>QKDP01000195.1 GCA_003252055.1 Desulfobacter postgatei
TCTGCAAGGAAATGGTACCCATTGTACCATTTTTTAATTTCTTCAAGGTTCAGCCCTTTGAGATAATCATTAAAGATTGATTCCAGTTCTTTTTGGGTGTAACCGCAGATGGTCCCGTATCTCTGGTCTAAGGTGATATCCTGCAGGTTGTTAAGACCTGAAAAAAGAGATACTTTTGAAAATTTGGATACCCCTGTAAGCATAACGAACCGAAGATATTTCCCCTGGGCTTTAAGGACGGAATAAAAACTTCGCAATTCGTCCCTGAGAGCCTGGGCTGTGGCGGGATCAGTTATATTGTCGAGTATGGGTTTATCATATTCGTCCACCAGAACCACAACCCGCTGGCCTGTTTTTTTGTAAAGTTCAATAATTAATTCTTCAAGGCAGTCATCCACATGGGTGCAGGTCAGTGATATGCCGGCGGCTTGTGCCTGCATGCTCAATATTCTAAGGATTCTGTTTTCCAGCCGGTCTAAGGTTTTTATCACGCCTTCTGCAAAATCAATGCGGATCACCGGATTTTTTATGCTCCAATCCCAGTGGGTTTCAAGATAGAGGTTTTTGAAAAGGGATTTATTTCCCTGAAATGCTTCTGCAATGGTATCAATGAGAAGGCTTTTGCCGAATCGGCGGGGACGGGACAGGAAATAAAACGATCCCCGTTCTGCAAGTTTTGCAATTAGGGGCGTTTTATCCACATAACAATAGTTTTCTTCTCTTATCTTCTCAAACGTCTGAATGCCGATGGGCAGTTTTTTCATTTTATTTTTTCCCACTCAAACCGGGTGATGTTCCGGTCCTGCTTGCTGAATTCCACCCCGATAAGATAGATTTCTATGCCGGTGTATTTTTCATGGTATTTCTTTTCTTTGATCTGGGCCAGGGCCTGGGCCGGCTCTGTCAGTTCGTTTACCTTAAACTCAAAAATGTAAACGATATCGTTAAAGAGAACCGCCATATCGAGTTGGCCGTGGTTGGTTGACTCTTCTGCACGCACATCCAGGCCCAGAGCGCTAAAGTAGCAGTATACAATGGAACAGTAATAGCCTTCGTATCCGGCCATGTCGTTTTTTCGGTACCAGTCATGGGGGATGGAGGCAAAAAAGGCGTGGAACAGCCTTTTCATACCATCAAGGTCGTTTGACTTCAAGGCGTCAAAAAGTTCAAGTTTGATTTTATTCTCTGAGTTTGAGTGCGTCAGCTCCATCAGGAGGGCATCGTTAAATGCAGATCTTACCTCGTGATTTGGAAATCCCAGGGTGTAATAGGTTCCTCCAGGAAGGTCTTTTGTTTTTTTGATGGTTAAATAACCGGTTTGGAACAACAGCGGCTGGGGATGTATATTATCTATGTCAAAACTGCCAAGGAAGTTATGGCTGAGCGTCAGGCCGTCGATGGTACCGGCAGGGAGATTTTTTTCACGTAAAAGATTAAGCAGAAAGGCCGGGGTGCCGGTTTCAAACCAGTAGGGCCGGAGTTGTTTTTCATCAAGGTAAAGCAGAACATCAAAGGGATTATATACCGGTTCGGCCAGAAAATTATAACCATTGTACCACTTTTTTATTTCTTCAAGATTCAGTCCTTTCAGGTATTCAGGAAAGGTTGATTCCAGTTCCTGCTGGGTATAGCCGCAGACGGTTCCATACCGCATATCCAGGGAGATGTCTTTGAGGTTGTTCAGGCCGGAAAACAAGGAGGCCTTTGAAAATTTTGATACGCCTGTGAGCATGGCAAATTTTAAATGCGCCCCCTGGGCTTTGAGAACGGAATAAAAATTTCTTAAGCCGTCCCTGAGCACCAGTCCGGTTTTCGGATCAGTGATATTATCGAGAATCGGTTTATCGTATTCATCAACCAGAACGACAGCCCGTTGCCCGGTCTGCTGGTGCAGCTTTCGAATCAGCTCGGAAAAAGCCAGGAGTGTTTCTGTGTTGCGAAGAGAAATCCCATTGGGTTCTGCATTGACATGGAGCATATCCATGATGCTGGCGTCCAGCTGCTGTTGTGATGTCAGGATTCCTTGTGCAAAATCAATCCGGATTACCGGGTATTTTTGGTTCCAGTCCCAGTTTTTTTCAAGATAAAGTCCGGTAAACAGTTTCTTATTGCCCTGGAAGGCTTCGGCTATGGTGTCTATGAGCAGGCTTTTACCGAAACGCCGGGGCCTGGACAGAAAATAGAATTTCCCCTGGTTTGCCAGCTGATGGATTAAATCTGTTTTGTCAACGTAGCAGTAGTTCTCTGTTATGATTTCTTCAAAGCTGGCAATACCTATGGGTAGTTTTTTCATAATTTGCCGTAATTAATGTTATTGATCCTGGAATTATTTTAATACGTTATAATTCCGGGAAAAGAAAATCAAATGGAAAAATTGGACACCGAACTGAAAGGGATAATAAATGAGAAGCTCTCTAAAGTATACAAAAATAACTCCCAATGCGGTGAGGCGCGTCCTGATTGATGAAAAATGCGTTTGCCTTGTTAATAAGTTGACAATATTGTTTAGATGTGGTTCTCTGCTTGAGAATGGGTAACATGTATCTATAAAATATAAGGTGGGCGTAAATGGCAAAACAATCTGGGGAAATCAAGGCGAAAGCAACTAGCAAGTCAACCAAAAAAGCGTTTTCAAAGGGTGATATGGCGGTCTATCCTGCACACGGTGTCGGCTGTATTGAATCCATCGAAAGCCAGGAGATAAATGGGGATATCATGAATTTCTACATGATGAAAATTGTGGAAAACGGTATGACAATCATGATCCCTACATCCAATGTTGAATCCGTGGGTTTGCGGGAAGTCATCCCTGAGACCGAAGTATCACAGGTTTACGAGGTGATGCAGAAAAAGGCCCAGGCCAGTGACAACCAGACCTGGAACCGTCGTTACAGAGAGTACATGGATAAGATCAAAACCGGTTCCATTTATGATGTGGCCGAGGTATTCAGGGATCTTTTCCAGCTTAAGCTTGAAAAAGATCTTAGTTTTGGTGAAAGAAAACTTCTTGATACTGCCCAGAATCTTCTGGTCCAGGAACTTTCCATGGCCAAGGATGTTGATGAAGCGCTTATGATCAAAGAGATTGAAAATTTGTTCAGCTAAACACCTTATTTTTGATAACATAATTAAACCGGCAGGTGTCACCTCTGCCGGTTTTGTATTTTTTCATGCACATAAAGATAGAAATTTCACCGGATCAGGCGGGTGTCAGACTTGACCAGGCGGTTACGGATTCCCAGTCCCTGATATCCCGCTCCAGGGCTGCACGCCTGATCTCCCAGGGCGTGATTTTGGTGAACCACGGGTGTAAACGCCCCGGCTATAAGGTTAAGCCAAAAGATCTGATTGAAGGGGATGTCCCTTCATCAGGGGAGCAGGATAGAAAACCCCTTCTGCCGGAATCCATCCCTTTGAATATTCTGTACGAGGATGACGATATCCTTATGATTGATAAGCCTGCAGGCCTTGTGGTGCATCCCGGGGCAGGGAATGATTCCGGTACCCTGGTCAACGCCTTGATTGCCCTTCATCCAGGCTTCAACGAACAAGGCTGGGCC
>QKDP01000208.1 GCA_003252055.1 Desulfobacter postgatei
AGCCGTGTACTTGGATGACAACCTGAGCCAAAAGCCGTTCCGCCGGCAAAAAGAATTTCATGCGGGTTGCACTCGACTGTAAAGCTGTCAACGAGCACAAACGAACCAATCTGCGTCCGAACGACAGCAGTGGCATCTTCAGCTGACACGGATGCATCAATCAGCCTGGTGTCAATCAACTCCGCCCGTATCGTTTGATTTTGCCCGTTGACCTTGTCGATCTTTTCCTGAATGTGAATGAGATGGACATCAAAGTCGGCATAGGAGCTTACCAATAAGACAATTTGGTATTTTGCATTTATTTGTCGAAAAGAAACAGGGCCAATATCTTTAAAGTCTCTGCACAAACTCCTCGCATCGCATAAATGGGTGGTTTCTATAATAATCTGCAACAAGGCGTCATCACCCGCTTCGATACATTCACAAAAACCACAGGTTCTCTCCCTGGCAGCCGATTTTTTGTTGGACAGAGATATATTGCCCTGTTTTATGTCAGAAGAAGCAGAACGCATCATCACCGCGGCAACCGTTTAAATACGCTCAATCATCAGCAGCTGCTCATCAAAAACTGGTGCAGTATGACGGAAAACAACGCGACGGAAGAAATCAATAGTGTCCATTCGACGGTTCAGAATACGGACTTGCTCACGGACCATTCCGGTCATGGGAATTCGTGTAATCGCCATTTTGTATTCTATATTGGAAACATAGCTGCTGTCCAGATACCATGCGTAAACCAACCCCATCAGCAGGCCAGGTGGAGTGAAACCCTCAGCGCCATTAATCAGCCTGGTATAACGCATTTTGTCGTTCGGGCAGGGAACCATACGAACCAAACGTAAAAAACGGGCAAGTTCTCCTGAACAAAAAAAACATCGCCTGGTCTGTTCGGGCTCCAGGGTAAGCCGATAAACCTTGCCCAATATTACCCCATCGTGTTCTACCGGCAGCATTTCCTTGATCGCGGCGTAATTCCCCAGCAAGGATTGTCCTATGGCAATAAGTATGGCGCATTCGAATAGTGAAGGATCAAAAAAAATATCCTTCCGTATTTTTATCAGGCAATCATTGGGGTCATAATAGGAAAAGACACTGTCCCAGATCATACTGCGCTGCCATTGCTCCTTTTCAACAAGAACCACTCCCTTTACCAGATCGAGATGCTCTATGGGAATATCACTGTGACGCCAGAAAATATCATCAAGCCGACCCGTAATCTTTGTGTCAAAATACCAGTCCCGCAAACGCTGGAGAAACAACTTTCTGCGCTTATCCCGTGTCAAATTATCCTGCCGGCAGGAATATTTGATCTGATAGGCGACCGGGGCAACTCCTTTGGTTTCCCGTGGAATCTTATCCCGCACCGACCAGATGATTTTAATAGCCTCGGCAAGCCCATCAGGGTCATGCTGTACTCTTCTCTCCTTGAGCAATGTTTCTGAAAAAATACGTGCTTCAAGGGGCGCAAACCCAAGTTGCCAGACCCGCCCCCGATCAAGGTAAATCGGCACCTTGTCCTCGACCGCGTAGCTCTGCAGGATATTGCCCGGAATATCCTGCATTCCAACTACCATGATCTGCGCGAAAAGATCCGCAACGCCGCCCGGTATATTTCGATGATAGGCATTAATCAGATCGGAGACATAAAAACGCCGCCGGGGATCTTCCAGAACCAGGTCGGTTTCTCCTTTCTGAATCCAGAGATTCGCGACCAGTATCTTCAGGGCTCGATGGTTGCTGCGTATAGCCTGCACCAATCCGGGAACCTGTAAAATCGGTATTATACTGGTGTAAAGACTTCCAGGGGCAAAGACAATGATATCAGCCCTTCTGATTGCATCAGTAACCTCAACAGGGACCACCGGATCTTCTATGAATTCGACAAAAACGCGGTCAATTGCCGTATTTCGCCGCGCGGTAGCTGTTTTATTTTCACCGCTGACCACCACCCCGTTACTGTACAGCACCTGCAGACGCGCAGGTGTAGTGGTACAGGGCAGGACCGCGCCTTCACGAACTCCGATCAGCTTCGCAAGTCGGTTAATGCCGGCCAGCAACTGTTTTGAGGAGACGACAGGGCCCTCATTGATACCCTGATAAATTGCCGCGACAAGTAGCAGGTTCCCAAGACAATGGGGTCGCGACAAAAGACGGGACAGACGGCTCTCACTAAAAAGTGAATCAAGCAATGCGAAAAGCTGCTCCGCCATCTTGGACGGCAAACCTGCTGTTGACAGGCCGCAGGTCAACAATTCATTTGCTGACGCCGGTCGCCGGGCAAATCGGATATTAAAAATACTGTGTAGAATTTCCGCCGCCCTCTGGGCTTCATCGATAGTCAAGCCATAGGTTTCGCACAGGACAGTGTGACTTATTGAGGAAAGAAGAACGTGCCTGATATCACCGAGAGCAATGAGGGGGAGATCCTTCAGCAGTTCCCCGGTTGAACCGCCATCATCGGTGACACAGACAATTGATGTGGCATTTGGGAAAATCTTTTTCATCCCCTGAAAAGGGTTTTCCGGCCAGCTACTATTCCTGCTGTCCCCGCCGATAACGGTGGAAAGGCCACTGCCACCACCGAGGATAACTACCCGGAGGCCGGAGGTGTCGATATCTTTAAGGGTTGCAGCCATATCTTCAAGTGCTGCGGTAATATGCGGTGGGGCAGGTGGCGGGCCGACGAGGACAAGCTCAATAAGCTTTTCCACAAGCGTCCGGCGCTGTATCAGGTCCAGGGGGAAAATTCTGCTTCTTTCCAGCTGATTAATACAGGATATAACAGGATCGTCTGAAAATTGCGCCATAGAAGGAAGAAATGCTTTGTCCCGAGATTCGGAATCCCGGAAGGAAAATAATGCAAAAGCGGTGGACTCTCCAGCCCGCCGCTTTTATTCATCTCATAAACCGGTGGCTGCCATCTGTTTACGCACAGCAACTTCGGATTCGGCAAGACTCTTTTTTTCCTCATCAGTCAGAGTAAATTCGACAATTTTTTCCACACCACCTGCACCAAGGACAACCGGTACACCGAGGAAACAGCCGGAAAAGCCGAATTCACCCTCGACATAGGCAGCACAGGGGAGGACTCGTTTGCTGTCTGTCAAAATAGCCTCAGCCATTTCGACTGCCGCGAGACCTGGAGTATAAAAGGCCGAACCAGTTTTCAAATGGTTGACGATTTCAGCCCCACCATGCTGCGTGCGCTTGACAATGGCATTTAATGTTTCTGCGTCCAGCAGGTCTGTTACCGGTATGCCCGCAACATTGGCCAAACGGATCAGGGGCAGCATATTGTCGCCGTGGATCCCCATGACCATGGCATTGACATCCCGGGGGGCAACGCCCAGGGCTTCTGCCAGAAAGGTACGATAGCGGGCGGAGTCGAGTACTCCGGCCATACCGACCACCCTGTTTTTTGGAAAACCGGACACTTTGAAGGCCGTATAAACCATGGCGTCGATGGGATTTGTAACTACGATGAGAACGGCGTCCGGTGAGTACTTAGCAGTATTTTCAGCACACGATTTCACAATAGCGACATTTTTAGCCAACAGGTCGTCACGGGACATTCCCGGTTTACGGGCAAGACCCGCCGTGATTATTATGACATCGGAATCAGCTGAATCAGCATAATCATTGGAACCGGAGATGCGTCCTGAAAATTCGTCTACCGGACCTGCCTGTAACAGATCAAGCGCCTTCCCCTGAGGGATACCTTCGACTACATCCAGCAGTACAATATCGCCCAGTTTACGACTAGCCGCCCAATGAGCCGCTGTGGCACCGACGTTTCCGGCACCAATAATGGTTATCTTATTTCTCATTATCATTTCCTTTCATATAAATCATTAACAAGACCAGATGATTACATTAACCTTATGTCTGATTATCGGCCTATTATCCATTTTTCAGAAACTCTTCCACCCTAACCAGATCCCGGGGTGTATCGACCTCAATGGAGTCATGTGGCGTGAGGACAACCTTGATCCTGTAACCGTACTCAAGAGCACGCAACTGTTCCAATTTTTCAAATCGTTCCCATTCCCCCTCCGGCAGACTGACAAAGGTCAGCAGAAAACCCTTGCGGTAGGCGTAAAAACCAAGATGTTTATAGTAAGTCGGTGGTGGCGGATGTTCCGGGTCACGCTGATAGGGGATTGACGCTCTGGAAAAATAGAGGGCCATCCCGTTCCTGTCGAAAACAGTTTTGACATGATTCGGATCTTCAATCTCTTCCTTGCGGATAATCTGATAAATCAAAGTTGCCATCGGCAACGCCGGATCATTGAGCAGAGGGCGTGCCACCTGTTCAATGATCTCCGGGGGGAAAAGAGGCTGATCACCCTGAATGTTCACCACAACATCCTGTTCCGGGACATCCATCAGCGTTGCCGCCTCAGCCAGACGGTCTGTTCCGGAAGCGTGGTTACGACTGGTCAAGACGACCTCACCGCCAAATCCGCGAACACAATCGGCAATCCGTTCATCATCGGTTGCTACAGCAACCCTTGACAGCACAGGTGCCATCATGGCACGTTCATAAACGTGCTGGATCATCGGTTTGCCCTTAATTTTCGCTAATGGTTTTCCCTCAAACCGGTTAGAGTAATAGCGTGCCGGGATAATTGCCACCACTTTTGGTTCCAGCTTATGTTCTAAATCCATGATATTCTTTATATTTGCAGTCAAATGTTTGTAATGTGGCTTTTAAACCCATCAGAACTTGACAGGATTCCATGCCAGCAAAAAACGATACCATCGCAGTAATCTACGAGGATAAAAGCCTGAAAAAACTCGCGGAACAACTTGCCGTCCAGCTTGCCATACCTATAACATGCGATGTCGAAAGCTATGATCTCGTTCTCGCCGTTACTAAAACTCACCTGGAGTTACGCCAGAACGGCAAATATAGCCCCGGCCCGGTTTTTGTCGATTTCACTTCTGGAGCCCTACGTTACAGAAAACAGTTCGGCGGCGGCAGAAAAGAGGCGCTGGCAAAGGCCGTCGGTTTGAAAGCCAACCGTTGCCCCACAGTCATGGACGCCACCGCGGGTCTTGGCCGTGATGCTTTTATCCTCGCCGGACTCGGGTGCACTGTTGTTCTGGTGGAACGCTCAGCAACTGTCGCGGCCTTATTGGAAGACGGACTCAAAAGGGCGCTGGACGACAAGGAAACGGTAGAGACAGCCAGTCGTATGCAGGTCATTCATGCCAACTGCCGGGAACTGAAAAACCTCAATCCTCTCCCGGATGTTATTTACCTGGACCCCATGTATCCCCACCGCAGCAAAAGCGCCCTTGTCAAAAAAGAGATGCGTCTGATCCGGGCCATCGTGGGGAACGACGAGGATGCCGATCTCTTGCTTGACTGGGCGCTACTCCACGCCGCGTTGCGGGTTGTTGTCAAACGCCCGCAGGGAGCTCCCTCTCTCGGCAACCGCAAACCATCTTTAATTATCAACGGTAACAACAGCCGCTTTGATGTTTATTTTACCAATGCGGCTCCGGGATCCTGATCAGATCTGTGCGGCCTTCTCCAAGGCGGCAACCATCTGGGCCAGGCGCTCTTCTGTCAATTTCACAGGGACCTGATATACCAGCAGCCGATCCATCAGTGCGGCGGAGGCAGGCAGCGCATCCTTGTCATAAATGACCCGGCGCTTGCCATC
Source organism: Desulfobacter postgatei (assembly GCA_003252055.1). Classification (GTDB taxonomy): domain Bacteria; phylum Desulfobacterota; class Desulfobacteria; order Desulfobacterales; family Desulfobacteraceae; genus Desulfobacter; species Desulfobacter postgatei_B. Next base: position 5,673 of record QKDP01000208.1, read on the forward strand.
CGGTCCGGTAAATGGCCACCCCGAAGTGTTGAGGGTTGAACCGGCCAACAGATGCTCCCATTTGGGATAAAAATGCCAGGTGTTGGAGCCGAAGGCAATCGCTCCGGCACCATTTTCCTTCAGCAATGCGTTTACGGCCTTAGCCCGTTCCCCGTCTGGCAGAAAAAAGGCAATAAACGTCGCCGTATCACCTGTTTCATCCAGAATCGTACGGAAGGAGACATCCTTTATTTTGCCAATAGCCTCTTTTAAAGCCGCCTTATTTTTTTTCTGGCGGCTGATCATATCATCAAGTTTTGCGAGCTGTGCTAAACCAATAGCTCCCTGCAGCTCCATCATCCGGAAGTTGAACCCAATAAAATTGCGCCCTTCACCGCCCCGTGTACCCGGATTTGGGACATGGTCATGACCATGGTCATGATACTCCGACATGTTGCGCCACAGTTTTTCATCATCGGTGATAATCATGCCGCCTTCACCAGTGGTCATTGTTTTCACCGCATCAAAGGAAAAGGTTCCGCATGCCCCGAAGGTTCCAAGACGTTTCCCATCAAGGGAGCCACCTGCAGCCTGGGCGGTGTCTTCAAGTACCGGAATTCCATGCTTATCGGCGATAGCCTTGATCTCACGAATACGTGCCTGTGCCCCGAGCATGTGTACTGGGACAATAGCTTTCGTTCGGCTGGTTATTTTTTTCTCAAGATCGGCAGGGTCCATATTAAGGGTTTCATCAACCTCAGCAAAAACTGGCACTGCACCCACATCAAAAATTGCCTCCCAGGTGGCGACAAAGGTGAAACACTGGGTGATCACCTCATCTCCCGGTCCCACCCCAAGAGCGGTGAGACCGACCTTGAGGGCCGCCGTCCCGGAGGTAACGGCCTGCGCATAGCCGACACCACAATACCGGGCAAAATTTTCTTCAAATGTACGAACCTTGTATACTCCCCTTCTCTGCTCCGGAAATTCGTAACGAAACAGAACGCCCGTATCGAGCACATCCAAAATTTCTTTTTTCTCTTCATCTCCGAAAACTTCAAAACCTGGCATTATATCCTCTCCTCATCTCTCTCTATGTCAATCGGTTGGTGAAATCAGGCTTCCGGCCAAAAAATGGCCAGATACCGCGCAGCAAATTCACGTAAACCGGTCAAACCCATTTTACCATCCTTTATGAGCAATTTCGTATACCCTGATCACATCCTCCAGCGTCGGTTTGCGAGGATTATTTTCAACCGGCCGGGTTACGGTCAGGGCAATCTGCGCCATCTCCGGTATTTTCTCGACCGGGATACCCAGCTCATCAAGATTACGCGGTATTTCCACATCTCCGTTGAGATCATAAACCGCTTCTACTGCAACCTGTCCTGCCTCGCGTAATGGTAGATCATCGACGTCATACCCCATAACAGAAGCAATACGGGCGAATTTCTCAGGATTTCCGATAATATTATAATCTACGACAAAAGGCAGCAATACAGCATTCGCAAGCCCATGGGGAATATTGAACATCCCGCCAAGCGGATACGCCATGGCATGAACAAGTCCAACTCCAGCTGTCGCAAGCGCCTTACCACCTAACAGACTGCCCATAAGCATGGCGGTGCGCGCTTTGATGTTAGCGCCGTTGGCATAGGCCATGGCCAGATTTCCGCTGATCAGCGATATTGCCTCTAGGGCATACATATCTGAAATGACATGCGACTGGGTGGAAACAAACGCCTCCAAGGCATGGGTAAATGCATCGATACCCGGAGCAGCTGTCACATGCTGCGGCAACGTTACAGTAAGAGCAGGATCAAGCACCGCAACGTCAGGATAAAGCGGATCACCATTCATTCCGCCTTTGCTTCTTGTTTTTTCATTGATAAAGACGGCAGTGAAAGTTACTTCTGCTCCAGTTCCTGCAGTTGTCGGTACCATGATCTTCGGAACACCAGGTTTTTTAATTTTCCCAAGCCCGAGATAATCTTCCGCTTTGCCGCCGTTGGTCAGGAGAATGCTTACGGCTTTAGCCACATCCATGGCAGAACCGCCGCCAGCACCAATAACACAGTCACAGCCTGTTTTCGCCGCAAGCGCAGTTCCTTCATCGGCAAGCAGAAGACCGGGTTCGGGGTCAACATGATCAAAAATTTCATACTGAACGCCATGAGAGTCCAGCGGTTTAATGATTGAATCAAGCAGTCCGACCCCTTTAAGGTTCGGATCAACAACCAGCAAGACTTTTTTACCACCCAGATCTGCAACAACCTGAGCCAGATCGTTAACTGCCCCCACGCCGAACCGGATCTGGGTAGGCTGGGTGACGGTGAATTTTCGTGATATCATACTTGTTTCCTTTACTTAAAAAAAATAAATCTTTGCTTCTGCAACCACTTTGAGGTTACATTGCATGTTAGACTTTAAGCTGTGTATACTACCGTAGCTCCAAGAAAGATGGCAACTAAAATAATGGATTATTCTCTCTCCCGATCAGAAAAAAAAAGACGCGCCAGAAATTACGAAGACCTCGCGCTGGAACTCGTAAATCTGTCCCCTTTGGAAATAAAAAATCTGCCGTGCGATGATTTTTTAAAACAGGAAATCCTCGCAACGCGCAACTTCAAAGCGGGCGCCAAAAAAAGACAGATAAAGTTTCTTTCTAAAAACCTGCGGGAAATTGACACAACCAAGCTGTTTGCTTTCTTGACGGAAAAAAAAGGTTCGAGTCTGCAGGAGAAAAAGCAATTTCATGAACTTGAAAATCTTCGGGACAACATAATTAATGAAGCCCTTGCTGAGTATCGCAAAGCCATAGAGGTAAATGAGGAATTTGAACGCGACTGGCCAAGCCCCGCTTTGCAAACAGCCGCTGAACTATTTCCCGATCTCGACCTGGAGGCTGTCCGCACCTCTGCCTGGCGTTACACCAGGACACGGAAGGGAGCGCTGAACAGAGAAATATTCCGTCTGCTGAAGGCGGCCGCGGAACGAAAACACTGGAACACAAAATAAGAGGAACATGCATGGATTATCGAACAGGATCTATTGCGAGGGTTTTCTCCATTCGTTTCGATGATGGGGATGATTTTCTTGGTGCATTGACCGATCTCATCAAAAAAGAAAATATCCGCAATGGCTGGTTCCACGTCATCGGCGGACTGCGGCAAGCCGATGTCGTCACTGGACCAAAAGAACCTGTCATGCCGCCGGAACCGGTCTGGCGCGAGGTTCGGGATGCCAGGGAGACTCTTGGCAGCGGGAGCATTTATTGGGATGAGAAGGATGAACCGCGCATCCACTTCCATGCGGCCATGGGGCATCACGGTGATACAATTACCGGCTGCCTGCGTAAAGGAAGCCGCACGTATCTCTTGCTTGAGGTTCTCCTTTTTGAAATTGCCGGATTTGAGGCGAGTCGTCCATGGTCCCAGGAAAAAGGATTTAATATCGTTACTTTCTGCTGAGATCGGGCCCATGAAACCAGCCATTGACGATGTTATCGCCTACGAGGTGAAAAAAGATATTGCTGATCGCTACTTCGGTTTCCGCAAGCTTATAGAACAAGACAAACTGGATCTGGAAAATGAGATAAGGATGCATTCCTTCATCCTGGAGAAAAGAATCAGTTTTGAACTTATTCGAATGTACATCATATTGAAAAATGAACAACTCATCGATTCTTTTCTTGCGTTAACCGGGTTGGACAAAAAACAGTTTTATGATGTATATTTTATCCAGTCTGAGACCATACGAAAGAGGGTCTTCGAGGGTATCAGAGTACACGGCCTGACAAAGTCCCGCAGATTTCATAACCTCGCTTTTGACTGTTATGAACGTCTCGAGGTACATACGGAACAGTACCGACAAAAATTTGCAGAATTGGCAAAAACCAACGAAAATATTACTGCAGAAATCCAAGTGTTTTACGAACAGAATGACCTCGGTAGTATCATGGGTTTTCTCCGTTCACTTGGCAGCCAACATAAACTGGGAGACATGGAAGGAGGCATGGAAATCGGCATGGCGCAGAGCTTGGAAAAAAAAATGGCCATTGCTCCTTTACGTCCCATAGAGAGCTATTTACCGGTTATTGATCCTCTGCCGGCGCTGTCCCATATAGGCGGGGATCTGAAAAAGCTTGTTGACCGGGCTTATAGGCTCCATGACGCAGAAACGCTGAAATTTCTCACCAGCAAAGATAAAAATACTGAGCGCAGGGCCTGATCGACTCTTTGCTTCACACTGCTTCCATGTTCACCTACCAGAAAACCAATAGATATTTCGCCCAGATTGCCCGCGGGCTTGAACAGTACGGAGCGGAAGAACTCAAGGAAGTTGGGTGCAGCGATGTCAAACCCATGTTTATGGGTATTTATTTCAATGCTGATCTTGCTACCCTTTATCGTGCAAACTATATGTCCCGTCTCTGCACGAAAATCCTTGCTCCATTGCTGACCTTTGACTGTCATAGCACGAAATATCTCTATAAAACAGCACGGAAGATAGAGTGGCACCATCTGCTCTCACCGGAAAACACCTTTGCCGTCAACGCCTCCGTCACGGGAAGCAAAATCAAACATTCCCAGTATGCCGCCCTCTGTCTTAAAGATGCAGTTGTCGACCATTTTCGCGATCGTTCAGGAGTCCGTCCCAACATTGACACGGATACCCCTGACTTATGGTTGCATTTACGTATAGAACACAACCGGGCTATTATAAGTCTTGACACATCGGGTGGTTCACTGCATCGAAGAGGTTACCGGCAGATAAGCGTTGAGGCACCCATGCAGGAAACTGTTGCAGCTGCGATTATCCGCTTAAGCGGATGGAATGGCAAAACTCCTCTTCTTGACCCCATGTGCGGGTCCGGAACAATTCTCACTGAAGCCCTGATGCATTGCTGCCGCATACCCGCAGGTTTTTTACGCAAAAAATTCGGCTTTGAAATGATGCCGGAATATGACAAAAACCTCTGGCATAAAATCAAAACAGAGGAAAACAGCAGAATACAACGTTTACCTAAGGGAATCCTCTTCGGCAGTGATATCTCTTCTGATGCAACAATGGCAGCCCGCTATAATTGTGATCTCCTGCCCCATGGAAAAGGGATAGGAATTCGCACCAGCAGCTATGAGGATATTCCCCTCCCAGCTAAATCGATCATTATAACCAACCCACCCTACGGCATCCGTTTGAATGACGAAGAGAATGCCGGCCGCCTCATGCGAGAGCTCGGCGATTTCCTGAGAAAACAACGCCAATGTACTGCCGCCTATTTGTATCTCGGGCGATTGGAACTTATTACAGATACAGGCTTGCGCCCGGTCTGGCAAAAAAAACTCATGAATGGCGGACTTGCAGGAGCCTTGGTTAAGTTTACGTTCCCCCGCTCATAGTCCCACTTCCCTTTTGACATTCCTAACATTTTATCGGATAATGATGAAGTTCACTATTTATTGTTTTCCGCCAAAAAAAAATTCATATTCACGCATGGAAAGATTAGGCAAAAGTCTCAAAACAAATGTCATAATCATGAAATCCCGCGTCACTCGGTACGCGGTCTATGGGGTGCTTATAGCCATTACAGCGATGGTCGTTGCAACACTGCTTAACTGCTATCTCGAATTTAGAGAAGTGTCATTAACGACCATCCTGAATGTCCAGAAAAAAAACACTGCTCTGTGGATTCTTGACTGCATGCCTTTTATTTTTGCCTTCTGGGGCCAGTATGTCAGCTCCATAATGGCCTATGAAGCCAGCACCTTGGTCATCGATCAGACCAACGAACTTCGTAACCAGACCGTAGCTCTTGAATATCAGGCTATGCACGACGCAACCCATGATCATCTCACAGATCTTCCTAACAGAATCCTTCTCCGTGACCGTCTGGAACAGGCTATTCACGCTGCCCTGCGGGAAAAGCAGCAACTTGCTCTATTCATCCTGGACCTGGATCACTTTAAAGAGGTCAATGACACCTTGGGCCATTACAGCGGCGACCTCTTATTAAAGCATGTTGCCATGCGCCTCAAGGGTATCGTGCGTGGCTCTGACACCCTCTCCCGCTTGGGCGGTGATGAATTTGCCATTCTGTTGCCCATCATCAAGGAAAGTAACGACGTTTTCATTGTACTGAAGAAAATTCAGAATGCCTTTCTTTCCCCTTTTGTCATTGAATCTCTTAAAATAGAAGTACAGGCCAGTATAGGCGTTGCCATTTATCCTGATCATGGCAGAGATTTCGATACCATCATGCAACGGGCTGATGTGGCAATGTATGCCGCCAAGCAGAATCAGCAAAGCTATACTGTCTTTTCCTCCGATCTTGACAAACACAGCCCTCACAGACTCACCCTGACAGGCGAACTGCGCCACGCCATTGAAAACGATGCGTTACTTGTGTACTATCAACCAAAAATCGATATCGGTACCAATACCGTTACCGGAGTAGAGGCGCTGGTTCGCTGGCAGCATCCACAGCATGGTTTTATGTCACCCGATGAATTCATCCCTCTAGCCGAACGGACAGGTCTGATTAAACCACTTTCCCTCTGGGTTATGAAACGTGCCATTGAGCAGACAGTTCAGTGGCACGCTGCAAATCTGAAACTGGGAATTGCTATTAACCTCAGCCCCTCAACCCTGCTTGATCCGGAACTGCCGGACTTTATCAGTGGCTTTCTTGCTGCAAACAATCTGCCCGCCCATTATATTACCTTTGAAATAACAGAAGGTTCCATCATTAAGGACCCTGACAGGGCTCTGGAAATTCTGACCCGGCTTGATGAACTGGGTATCCGCATTTCCATCGATGATTTCGGTACTGGTTATTCATCCCTGGCCTATCTAAAAAAAATGCCGGCAAGTGAAGTTAAAATAGATAAATCATTTGTCCTGGACATGCTGGTTGATGAAAACGACAGGGCAATTGTGCAGGCAACCATTGACCTTGCACACAATCTCGGGATGAAGGTTGTGGCGGAGGGAGTCGAGGGCAAAGAGACCGCTCAGCGGTTGAAAGAACTGGGATGCGATGTTCTGCAGGGGTATTATTTCAGCAGGCCGCTTGCCCCGAAGAATCTTCTAGAATGGCACAATACCCACACCAAAGCATAACTACCGCTCTGTTCTTTCAGCATCATCCCACATTATGGGTTCCCCAATAAGACAGCAGAAGAGGCTCAACGGTAAGCCGCTACTTTTATAATTGCAGACTTTTTGTGTTATCTTGCTTTTTTCATTGACAATGAAGTTTAAATCACACCATTATGAAAAAAAATCCCGAAAGACAACCTAGAATCGATAATGTTGCTGAAACCGGGCAAACAGGGAGGAATTGCGATGGCTTGCAAAACAGGAGACACAACGTGTAAAACATCCGGCGAAAAAAGCAAAGCAAAAAGAAAAACAATCCAATCCACAGAGTTCACCGTAACGGCTCCGGAAGCGCAAGAGGTTTATCTTGCTGGAAATTTCAACGAATGGAATGCCTCAGAATTTGCGATGCGTAAATTCAAGGGCGGGAGATATGTCAAAAAAATGAAGTTAAAACCCGGCAGATATGAATATCTGTTTGTAATTGACGGGGAATGGTGTCCAGATCCGACAAATCCTGCTCGCCAGATCCGACAAATCCTGCTCGCGTAACAAACGCTTTCGGAACAGAGAATTCGGTAATCGACATCGATGATGAAGTTATCGGTTAAACAGGGTTACGAGCAGACAATATAGCATAGCGCCACCGTAAAGTTCTTCTCTAAGAACCTTTCCGGTGGCGCCCTAAACCCTATTTAATCTTCTATTCCTTCAAATCCGTTTCGCTGACAATCTTAAGGATTTTCCCGCCCGGCTTCAGGGCATCACCTACTGCTGCGCTGATCTTTTCCACCTTTCCGGCCACCGCAGCAAGAACAGGGGTCTGCATTTTCATTGCTTCAAGGACAGCAATCTTGTCACCCACAGCGACCTCTTGTCCAACCTCAACGCTTATTTCACAGACATTCGAGTTGAACGGTGCTCGGACGTCGCCTATTTTGGCAAGCTCCTGCAGCTCCTGTTTGGATAAAGTTGACTCCTTAGCAGCGGACTCTTCCTTGGCTTCCGGTTCCATAACAAAAAACCGTTGATTGTGATCGACATTCAGATAGATGCTCGTCGACCCATCATCATGCTTATGCGTGGGGCCGATTTCAACAACATGGCCTTTTCCGTTATGGTCGGCAAATTCGATTGCCTCACCAAGCTCAAAGCCCCCGCGTTTGAAGAAAATTGAC
>QKDP01000267.1 GCA_003252055.1 Desulfobacter postgatei
GGTATTGCCAAACCAGGCACTGGCTTTCCGCACCCGGTCCTGGATAATCGCACTTGTTTCCGGCAAAGGCGCCGTCGCCATCAACCCTTTCAGTTGAATCTGAAATTTATCGCTCACCTGGAAAACCTGGTCCCGAACCCTGGATTCCAGTTCCGCCGGTTCACCAAGTCCGGGGATGCGCAGGACATTGCGGTTGTCCTTTGCCAGGCGCAGAAAATAAAAGAATAACCGCCTGAAGCTTGAACAGTCAAAGCATTTAAGTACCAGAGTCTGCTGGCAGGCAGCCCGGGCAGATCTAAAAATAGCGGCAAGGTCCTGGTCCGGCGGGGCAGCCCGGTTCATGAAATCCACCACCACCGGATCGGTGCCCAGGGCGTGGGGCGGCACAGGGGCGGTGAGCACCAGCCCGTCAAGGCCGGTACAGCGGCTCAAGGCCACATAAACCTGTCCGTGGGCAAAGGCATCTTTGGCATCCACGATGGCCCGGTCAAAGGTTAACCCCTGACTTTTGTGAATGGTGACGGCCCAGGCAAGCTTTAACGGGAACTGCTTGAATGTGCCCACCACCTCCTGCTGAATGGTTTTATCTTCCTCGTTTACCTTGTATGTGACATTTTCCCAGTCCACCGGCCTGACTTCCACAATGGGGCCGTCCTTAGAATCTGATGCACTCTCCCCGGCCGCTCTTCCGGCACTGCCTTGGCAGGCCACGGTTACGGTTTCCCGTCCCACATGGGTAACTTCCCCGATGGTGCCGTTGAAATAAGCTTTGTCAGGGGAGGCATCATTGCGCAGAAACATCACCTGGGCCCCGGGTTTAAGAGTGAGCTGCTCTCCTGTGGGAAAGGCGTGGGATGGAAAATCTCCGGACACTTCTGCATTCAGGGTGTATGCTTTCTCCCCAAGCCGGGCAAGTTTCAGATTATTAATGGATTCGGCTTTTCGATTGTGCGTGGTCAAGGTAATGTAACCCTGATCCGGGGGGGCGGGATTCACCTGCTGGTTAAGGATGTCGGTACAACGGCGGTCCATGCGGTTTTCGCGCACGGCATTGAGCAGACGGATAAAATCAGGATCGCTTTGACGGTAAACGGTTTCAAGCTCTATTGTCACCAGATGGGAACGGCTTAAGGCCTGGCTTGAAAAAAAATAGGGGGACGCATAATAATTGGACAAAAGATCCCATTCATCGGCTTTAGCCACCGGCGGCAGTTGAAAAAGATCACCGATGAGCAGCAATTGCAGCCCACCAAAGGGCCGGTCATCCCTGCGCACCCGCCGCAATACTGCATCCAGGGCGTCCAGCAGATCAGCCCGGACCATGGAGATTTCATCAATCACCAGAAGATCAAGGCCATTGATGATCTGTTTTTTCACCTTTGAGAACCTGAAAAACCGCCTATTATCCTGGGGCCGGTCACTTTGTCCGGGCAAAAAAGGCCCCAACGGGATCTGAAAAAAGGAGTGCAGGGTCACGCCCCCGGCATTTACGGCGGCAACGCCTGTTGGGGCTGCAACAATGAACTGCTTGGGGCAAAACCCCTGTAAAGATTTCAGGAACGTGGTTTTACCGGTCCCGGCCCTGCCGGTCAGATAGATATGACACAGGGTTTCCCCGACAAAGGCCCGGGCGGCCTGGATCTTTGTGTTGCCTTCAAAGGAAGGTAATGTGGATCGCGCATTATCCATAGACCTGCTTTATAACAGAAAAATTCATATCCTGTCCACTCCCCCAAAGACCATCCTCCACCTTCGGAATAAGGAAGTGGATTTCATGAATTTTTTGACAAAAATTTTATGATATATTATATCAAAATACTTTTTATAACAGCCATGGGCTGACTTGGTTTATCAACACCCAGGCGCAACCCACAACAAAACATGAAAGTAATTCAACAGGTTATTGTAACTTTCATATAAAACTATAATCACGGAGGATAGATGCAAACAGCAAAAGTTAACCAGCGGATTTTATCATTCATGGAGAAACGGGGCATGGATATCAAGGCATTATCCGAGGCAGCCGGCCTTGACCCCCAATTTATCAAGACCATGCTTGAAGAAGACGCCTATCCCCCCCTGGGGCCTTTAATGAAAATTGCCCGGGCCCTGGGTGTGCGTCTAGGCACCTTTCTGGATGACCAGGACAGCAGTGATCCCTATATCGTCCGCAAGGCGGAACGGGCAGGTAGTTTTTCCGTTCTTGACAGTACCAACAAAACGCCGGCCTTAAATTTCTATGCCCTGGGCAAAGGTAAGTCAGACCGGCATATGGAGCCGTTCTTTGTTGAAATCATGCCTGAATCCGCACAGAAAAAAACACTGTCTTCCCATGAAGGCGAAGAGTTTATCGTTGTTGTTTCAGGTCTTGTGGAAGTGATTTACGGCAATAAGACCTATGAACTGAAGCCCGGAGACTCCATATATTACAACTCTGTGGTTCCCCATTATGTCTCCTGTGTTGGGGAAGAAAAGGCCGAAATTCACGCCGTGGTTTATATTCCGGAATAACGGCCACGGGCCTCCCAGGACTGTCAATCCGCCCAGGCATGGCCCGCCGCAAAATAAAAAAAGTAATTTAAAAGAGGAATAGAGCATCATATGGACGAAACTTTGCCATTGCAATCCCTGACCATAGGGCAGATCTTTGACAGAACCGTTGAAAAATATCCGGACAACCCGGCCGTTGTATATGTGGACAGAGATTTTCGCCTGACGTACAGGCAGTTTGCCACCTATGTAGATGAAACAGCCAAGGGTTTGATGGCCCTGGGCATTAAAAAAGGAGAAAAGGTAGGTATATGGGCCACCAATGTACCGTACTGGGTGATTTTGCAGTTTGCCACTGCAAAAATCGGGGCTGTGCTGCTCACGGTGAACACCAACTATAAAACAGCGGAACTGGAATACCTGCTCACCCAATCTGACTGTGAAAACCTCTTTCTCATCGACGGATACCAGGACACGGACTACATATCCACCATATATGAACTGGTACCGGAGCTGAAAACCTGCCAGCGCGGCCACCTGAAATCTGACAAATTCCCCCATCTGAAACGGGTGGCCTTCCTCGGTCCTGAAAAACACAGGGGCATGTATACCATTCCCGAAATCCGGGCCCTGTCCGTAATGATTTCAGAAGATGAATACCAGGCCCGCCAGGACAGCCTGGATTGCCATGATGTGGTGAACATGCAGTATACGTCGGGGACCACGGGTTTTCCCAAAGGCGTTATGCTCACCCATTACAATATCGCCAACAACGGGTTCTGGATCGGTGCCAACCAGAACCTGGGCCCGGATGACCGGGTCTGCCTGCCCGTGCCCCTGTTCCACTGCTTTGGCTGTGTACTCGGGGTAATGGCCTTCATAAACCACGGCACCTGTATGGTGTTTCTGGAAAAATTTGATCCCCTTTTGATCATGGCTTCGGTGGAGCAGGAAAAATGTACCGGCCTTTACGGCGTACCCACCATGTTCATTGCTGTGCTGGATCACCCTCTTTTCAACAAATTTGATTTTTCATCCCTTCGCACCGGCATCATGGCAGG